>CAYXOZ010000030.1:0-12410 GCA_964467135.1 uncultured Dehalococcoidaceae bacterium | reverse complement strand
CTGCCGGAGGGAAAACCTGCGAACTCTTTCATAGCAGCGGCAGCTCCGCGGTACCAATACTCTCGAAGCGGGCGAGACTCTGGCGGAAGCGCATCTTAACGCGGCCGGTGGGACCGTTACGGTGCTTGGCAATAATGACATCCGCCTCCTCGCGGGGGTACTCCCGGTCAGGGTGGGCGGCAATCCACTCCTCTTCGCTCTTGTAGTAATACTCATCGCGGTAGATAAAGAGGACGACGTCCGCATCCTGCTCGATACTGCCGGACTCCCGGAGGTCGGAAAGCTGGGGCTCGTGGGAAGCGCGCCACTCGACGGCGCGGGAAAGCTGCGAAACAGCCAGGACCGGACAGTTGATTTCACGGGCTAAAGCTTTGAGCGCGCGGGAGATATAGCTGATTTCCTGCACGCGGTTCTCACCGCGGCCGGTGCTTTCCCCCGACATCAACTGAAGGTAGTCCAGGATAATCATATCGATGCCGCGCTCGTAGTTAAGTCGTAAAGCCTTGGAGCGCATCTCCGCCATGCGAATCATCGGGGTATCGTCGATATAGATGGGGGCTTCGGAAAGGACGCCGGTAGCCTCCAGGACGCGGCGCTCCTCGTCTTCCGTCTTGTGCTCGCCGAAACGGATGCGGCGGGAGTTGACGCCCGACTCGGAAGAGACCAGGCGCGTCACCAGAGCGTCCCGGCCCATTTCAAGACTGAACAGGGCAACGCAAGCGCGGTGCTCGACGGCGGCATTACGGGCGATATTCAAAGCCAGCGAGGTCTTGCCCATAGAAGGGCGACCGGCAATGATAGCGAGGTCGGACCGCTGGAACCCGGCCAGGAACTCGTCCAGACCGATAAAGCCGGAAAGAACGTACGGCAAGCGCTCGGGCTGGGCGCCGGCAGTAGACGGGGCGACCTCGAAATACTTATCCAGCACCTGGCGGATATGAGTGAGGTCGCCGGTGCCGCCGCCGCGGCGCAGTTTGAACAAAATACCTTCAGCTTTGGCGAGGCTGTCCTCGACTTCCGGTCCGGACTCATAGCCGATAGCCGAGATGCGCCCGCCCGCCGTAATCAACTGCCTCATGACGGAAAGTCGATAGACGATACGGGCATAGTGGACGATATCGAGGGAGGTGGGGACGATAGATATCAGGTAGCTCAGGCGGGCGGCGCCGCCGCAGGGTTCCAATCGACCCTGGCGGGAAAGCTCCTGCGCCAGCGTCACCTGGTCGATAGCCTCGTCACGCTGGTAGAGCGTCAAACAAGCATCGAAAAGCTGCTGGTTCTGCTCGAAGTAGAAATCCGCCGGCCGCAAGAAATCGGCAATCTGAAAGACGGACGCGCCATCAATCAGCAGCGAGCCGATGACCGCCTCCTCGGCGTCATTATCGTTGGGCGGCAACCTGACATCATTCACCCGTTAAGACTCCTTCTTTTCCTCTACTGCTTCGGCTTTTTTAGCTTTAGCGCGGGGCTTCTTCTCTTTTTTCTCTTCGGCAGCAGGCGTTTCTTCGGCTACCGGTTTTTCTTCTTTTTGCGCTTTCGCCTTTTTGGCTTTCTTTTCCTTCGGGGGCTTCTCTTCTTTTATAGCTTCAGCGGGTTTTTCCTCTTTAGGAGGCTTCTCTTTCTTTTCCTTCTTCTCTTTCTTCTCCGCCTTAGCCTCGGCTTTTTCTGCCTTAGCTTCTGCCTTTTCTTCTTTTTTAGCCGGTTTTTCTTCAGTCGCTTCCTCGGAAATCACGTTGACCTTGATGATAGCGGTAATCTCGTGGCCGAGTCGGACGGTAACGTCGGCAACGCCGGCCTGCTTGATGGGCTCGGGCAGGTCAATCTTCTTCTTATCAATCTCCCGACCGGCCGCCTTACTTAAAGCCCCGGCGATATCGGCGCCGGTGATGGAGCCATAGAGCTTATCGTTTTCGCCGACCTTAGCCTTAAGGGTAATCTCCAGACCGGTGATTTTCCTGGAAAACTCGGTAAGCTCCGCTTCCTCCAGCGCCCGCAGTTTTAATTTTTTCTTTAGCTGGGCGTCGATAGCGGCGGCCGCCTGAGAGTCCGCCAGGACCGCCAGCTTACGGGGGAACAGGAAGTTGCGGGCATAGCCATCGGCGACGACCTTGCTCTGGCCCACCCTACCGACATTGGGGACATCCTCGATAAAAATAACCTTCACAAGACTCTCCTTTTTTTGGTGACAAAATATTATCCCCTAACCACAGGGATACGTCAATGCCCGCGGCATATAAAAGCCCTGAAAAACAGGGAAAAAATTTTATCCGCCCAGATATTTGCCGGCATTAACCGCCGCCACCGCGCCGTCGCCGGCAGCGCTGATAGTCTGCCGGATAGAGCCACTGCGGATATCGCCGGCGGCATAGATGCCGGGGACGCCCGTCTCCATCTTATCGTTAACCACGATGGCGCCGTTGGCGTCCAGAGTCACCACGCCCTTGAGATAGCCAGTGGCCGGCTGCGAACCCACGTTCACGAAAACGCCATCGACGGCAACATCCGACTCCTTGCCGGTCTTTAAGTTACGGACGCGGATTTTATTCACGAAAGTATCGCCCAGAACCGCCGTCACGGCGCTGTCCCAGATAAAAGAAATTTTCTTTTCCGCGAAAGCTTTTTCCTGGACGACTTTCGTGGCGCGCAGCTCGTTGCGGCGGTGGATGACGTAAATTTTGGACGCGAACTTAACGAGCTCCAGGGCTTCCGTCACGGCGGCATTGCCGCCACCTACCACCGCCACCACTTTATCGCGGAAGAAAGCGCCATCGCAGGTGGCACAATAAGAAACGCCCTTCCCGGTGTACTCCGCCTCGCCGGGGACGCCCAGCTTCTGCCGCTCCGAGCCGCCGGCGATAATCACCGCTTTAGCGGAATAGTCTCCATCCGCGGTCCTGATAACTTTATCCCGGCTATCGATAACGATGCCGGTGACCTCGGCGGCGAGGGTCTCCATCCCGAACTTAGTCGCCTGTTTATGCATAGCTTCGGTCAGGTCGATACCGCTGACGCCGTCGCTAAAGCCGGGGTAGTTTTCCACGAGCGCCGCGTTGATAATCATCCCGCCGACGGCCCCTTTTTCGATAAGGAGGGTCTTGAAGCGGGAGCGGGAGGCATAAATGCCGGCGGAAAGACCGGCGGGCCCGCCGCCGACGATGATAACATCGTACGTTTTAAGGGGACTCATGATAAAGCGCCATCCAGACTCTTTTTCAGCTCAGCCTTGGGGCGGAAGCCGACGATGTTCGTCACGGGCGCGCCGTTCTTAAAGAGTATCAGGGTGGGGATGCTCATCACGCCGTATTTACCGGCTACTTTAGGATTATTATCGACGTTAAGCTTGAAAAAGCCCACCTTGCCGTCATATTCGTTAGCCAGCTCATCAACGATGGGCGCCACCATCCGGCAGGGCCCGCACCAGGGCGCCCAAAAATCGACCAGGGCCGGCATTTCAGCTTTTAAAACAGTCTCATCGAATTTAGCTTCTTCAATCTCCACCGGTTTACCCATAATGCTCCTCTCTGAATTTATCCATAATACCGCGTTCCACCGTTTCCTTGGCCAGACCGATGGCGTTTTTCACCGCCCTGGCCTGGCTGCGGCCGTGAGCGATAATAACCGTGCCGTTAACGCCGAGAAGGCAGGCGCCGCCATATTCAGTATAATCCATTTTCTTGAGCCAGGATGTCAAGCCGATATCGCGGAGAAGCTCGCGGCCGCGCAAACGGGAAGCGCTGGAAAAGACGCGGCCGATCTGCTGCACGGAATTCAGGAAACTATCGCTAAAGCCCTCGATGGTCTTCAGGACGATATTACCGGTAAAACCATCGGTAACGATGACATCGGCGGTCTTTTTGACGATATCATGTCCCTCGATATTGCCGATAAAATTGAGACCCGGGGCGTTTTTCAACAGCGGGAAAGTCTCCTGGGCAAGACGGTTACCCTTCCCCTCCTCGGCGCCGTTACAGAGCAGGCCGACCCGCGGCGAGGCGATGCCGAGGATGTTTTTACTGTAGAGGGAGCCCATCCGGGCGAACTCCAGCAAATGCTCCGGGCGGCAATCCGCATTAGCGCCGGCATCCACCAGAAGCGGCGGTTTGGACGACAAGATATCCAGGAAACACCCGATGGCGGGTCGGCTGATGCCGTTCAATTTACCGAGCGTCAGCAACGAGCCCACCACCACGGCGCCGGTATTCCCCGCGGAGATAAAGGCCTGGGCAGCCCCGCTTTTGAGCAGGCCGATGCCCACCACAATCGAAGAGTCCGGCTTTTTCTGGATGGCTCTCATGGGGTGCTCATCAAAATCGATAACCTGGGTAGCATCGACAATTTCAATACCGGAATCGACGGGGGATTTGTCCGCGAGCTTACGGAGCACATTCTGACGGCCCACCAGGATAATTTCCACGCCGAACTCGCGAACAGCCTTGATAGCCCCCTTGACCATCTCGTGGGGGGCGTAATCGCCGCCGGCGGCGTCAAGAACAATTTTCATAACTTAAACAAACTCCTATACTAGATTCCCGCTCCCGTATCAAGTACGGGACAAGTTTCGCGGGAATGACAAGGGCAAAATTCCTTATAATCACCCTCACCTGACCTCTCCCCTCAAGGGAGAGGAATTACCAGCGCCTTCCCACATATCGCACTGGCCGCCCCAGCCAGCCACGAGCCTATCCCCATCCGAAATGCGGACGATTTCACAGGCGGTGGGACAGGCATGGCAAGCAAAAGAAGAGGTACGGAACTCGATATCACTGACGCCGAAGCCCTTGAACCGCCCCGGACCGGACGGCGCCTGCTCACGCACCAGCAGCGCCGCGCCGATAGCCCCCATGACTTCATGGCGGGGAGGCACGATTATATCCATCTTAAGCTCGTCCCGGAAGGCGCGGACGATGCCGGCGTTAAATGCCACTCCACCCTGAAAAACAATAGGCGGCCGGATATCTTTGCCGGAGGCGACATCGCTCAGGTAGTTACGCACCAAGGCGCGGCAGAGCCCGTAAATAATATCGTCGACGCGGTGGCCGGTCTGTTGTTTATGGACCATATCGGACTCGGCGAAGACGGTACAGCGGCCGGAAATAGAAACGTTATCCTTACCGAGCAGCGCCCGCCGCGAAAACTCCTCAATACTCAGGTGAAGTCGGGCGGCCTGGTGGTCAAGGAAGCTGCCGGTGCCGGCGGCGCAGACGGTATTAAGTCCGAAATCCGCCACCATGCCGTCGCGGATGATAACTATTTTACTGTCCTGCCCGCCGATTTCAATGACGGTCTGCACATCCGGGGTAAAGTGGACGGCCGCCACCGCCTGACAGGTAATTTCGTTCTTAACGAGGTCGGCGCCAACGACCGCGCCAGCGAGATAGCGGGCGCTCCCGGTGGCGGCGACGCCCATAATTTCAGCGTCCGGCGGGAGCTGCTGGCTGACCCGTTTCAGCCCCTGCTGAACGACCGCCACCGGCTCACCGCCGGTGGGGAGGTAAAGACTTAAAACAAGGTCGGCGGACTCATCCAGCAAAGCGAATTTGGTGGTAACCGCGCCGACGTCGATACCTAAATAAAGTGGCATATTATAACCTGTTTCACCCTCACCCTAACCCTCTCCCATCGAGGGAGAGGGCAATATGAAAGAGGGGCTCCGCCCCTATTAAAACTCCCCTGTTAGCCTACCGCCCCTTAAGAAACTCCGCCCGAACTTTTTCCATCGTTTCAGGACTGGAAAAAAGGTCGATGGCGGTCATAGCCATAGCTACGGCGGCATCCAGCATGCGGCGCAGGGCGTCATCCGTCGCGGCGGCTAAAGCAAACCGCGGGGTATGTATCAGGACGCCTTCCGGGGGGATAGCCACCAGCGGCTGGATGGTCGGCACAAGCTGGCTTACGTTACCGACATCGGTGCTGAAATACATCAGGGAATTATCGCCCAGGTTAATTTCGCGCCCCAGCGACCGCATATTCTCCCGGAAAAGCTTAGCCAGGGCCACGTTACTCACCATAGCCTCGTAACGCTCGCCCCAGCTATACTTAAGTTTAGCACCGGTCGCCCGCGCCGCGCCAGCGAAACAGGCGATGACCCTCTTTTTCAGGGCATCGAGACGGACACCGTCCTCAGCGCGGACGATAAAAGTGGCGGCGGTATGCTCCGGAACGATATTGGCCGCCTCGCCGCCATCAGTAATGACGCCGCTGATACGCTCGGAAGCCCGGATGTGCTGTCGGAGAGAATTTATCGAGTTAAAAGATTGAATCATAGCATCCAGGGCATTGATACCCAGCTCCGGCGAGGCCGCGGCGTGGGCCGCCACCCCCCGAAACGCCACCTTGAGATTCTCACAGGCCAGAGTATTCATGAGCACCCGGTTACCGCCGCCCGGATGGGCAATCATGGCGGCATCAATATCAGCAAAAGCCCCCGCCGAGGCCATGATAGCCTTACCGCCATAAAGCTCCTCGCCGGGTGTGCCGAAGACCACGACGGCGCCGCCGAGGGCATTAACGGCCGACTTACAGGCGACGGCCGCCGCCAGAGAGCACGCGGCGATGAGATTATGGCCGCAGGCGTGGCCGAGTCCGGGCAGGGCATCATACTCCGCCAGAAAAGCGATAACGGGCCTGCCCTTGCCATATACAGCCCGGAAAGCCGTAGGCAGCTCGCAGATGCCCTTCTCAACCATAAAGCCGTTTTTAGCAAGGAAGTCGACCAGCAAAGCCGAGGACCGACGCTCCTCAAAAGCCACCTCGGGGTTATCGTGAAGCCGGCGGCTGAGGTCGGCGAGCTGCGGGTAAAGGGCGGCGACATCCGCGCTAAGGGCGGACTTCAATCCAGCAATTTTCAAGCTAAAACTCCCGAAAAATCAAATCGAAGACACAACCTAAATGGCGCAATCGAGATTAATGATATGGCTGCGGCGGAAACCAGCCGATTTAAAAAACGCCATCATCTTGGCGTCGTCCCGAGGAACGAGCGCCCGCACCGTTTTAATACCGGCAGCCTTACAACTGGCTTTTAAATTATTAATCAATAACGAGCCGATACCCTGAGCCTGATATTCGGGATTGACGGCGATAAAGAACATCACCGCCACGCCGGTCATGGGCAGACCGGCATAAATCAACCGCGCCAGAAGAAAGCCCGCCAGATGGCCTTCATACTCAGCGATGAGACTGAGGTCGAAGCGGCCGCCCATCTGGGAAGCCAGCACGTCCTTGCCGGGCACGTCCGTCCACCAGATATTAAGGGTCGAGGGAATATCACCGCTCACCATAGGCCGAATTTTTACCGAGTCCAACTCAACAGCTTTCATATCTGCCACCTTCCCGATAGATTCGCGTTCCGGAGCAGGGCACAATAACCATTATAACGCTTTGGACGGGGGATTTTCTAGGAGAAGGGCAGTACCAACAGGCTCGATTTTCAAAAAAATGAAACACACTACAAAGCTACGCAGGCTCACAACCTCATCCAATTCTTAACATAAATTTAAACAAAATATTACTTTCTCCTAACACAACCTTAACTCAGCCTTTAATTTCCCCTGTTATCCTGTAGATAAAAGGGATAAAAGTAACCTGTTAGCGTTGAGAAAGGACAAAAATTGAAAAGATTCACCCTGGCTTTGATTGCGAATGAATCAAAAAAAGCGGACATGGTTTCCCTGGTTAAAGGGCACCGGCCGGAACTGGCGGGCATCAATCTGGTGGCCACTAAAAGCACCGGCGAAATGGTCCAAGCGGAATGCGGCTTTCCGGTTATGCTACTGGAGAGCGAATTTCACGGCGGGGACCAGCAGATTGGAGTCATGGTTGCTAATGGCGATATAAGCGCAGTGATATTTCTCCGTGACCCGCTTACGGCCCAGCCACATCAGCCTAAAATATACAATCTGCTGAGAGTTTGCGATATGTATGATGTTCCGCTGGCGACCAATCTGGCGGCGGGAGAGGCGGTGATTCATCTGATGTTCGAGCACCCGGAAGCGCTGAGCGGGCATCACCTCGCCGCACAGTACCTTGAGGACATAGCGGCGGTCCATAACTAAAGTGAGAAAAACCATAGGAGGGGAAAATGGGAGAACTAAATCTGGACCAAATCGATAGAATCATTATGCAGGAATACGAACGGCGCCATGATGCGAGCTGTCTGGAAGAAGCGGAAAAAGTTATCGAGGACGTTCAGTCCAAACAAGAAGTCGTGATGTCCGGTCAATAAAGTTGTGACGATTACGCCGGCATTTGCCCCGGCGTTAACCATCTCCCCGGTTGTGTCCGGTAATGTCAATAAGATACAAGTTGTTCAGTCTGCCAGCCTATACCCCGCTCCCCTCACCGTAACCAGCCATCCGGGATTTGAAGGACCGCTCTCTATTTTTTGTCGCAGCCAGCGCACATGGACGTCCAGCGTTCGAATAGTCCCCCAAATTTACTTAAGGGTAATATTATGTTATAATTTTGCATAAATATAGATATATAAAAAGGCGGAGAGGACTAATTTGGACAAAGAGAAGAAGACGGAAATCATCACCAACTACAGAGCCAAAGAAGGCGATACCGGCAGCACGGAAGTACAGGTAGCGCTGCTGACCGAGAGAATCCAGCAACTCACGGCGCACATGGCCGCCAACCGTAAAGACCATCACACCCAGCGGGGCCTGCTCAAACTGGTCGGGCAGAGGCGAAGGCTTTTAGGCTACCTCAGCCGGGAGGACGTGGGGCGGTACAACAATTTAATCAAGCGGCTGGGACTACGCAAATAAGCCCACAAGGATAGAGGAGAAGTTTTTTGGAGAAACAGACTTTTAGCAGCAACATAGGCGGGCGCGACCTCATAATAGAGACGGGAAAGCTCGCCGGGCAAGCCGACGCCGCGGTAACCGTACGCTACGGCGAGACGGTCGTCCTGGTGACCGTATGTTTCAACCGGGAGGCCAGAGAAGGAATAGACTTCCTGCCCCTGACAATCGACTACGAAGAGAGGCTCTACGCCGCCGGAAAAATACCGGGGGGATTCATACGGCGGGAGGGGCGGCCCAGCGAAGCGGCGGTTTTAGCCTGCCGGCAGACAGACCGGCCGATACGGCCGTTGTTACCGAAGAACTGGCACAGCGAGATACAGATAATAACGACAGTATTTTCCGCCGACCAGGAAAACGACCCCGACATACTATCGGTCATCGGGGCGAGCGCATGCCTGGCAATATCCGAGATACCCTTCGACGGGCCGGTCGGGGCGGTGCACGTCGGCTACATCAACGGGGAGCTCGTGCTCAATCCCAAGATGGCACAGTTCGATGAGAGCCAACTCGACCTGATAGTGGTGAGCACGAAAGACAAGGTCATCATGGTGGAGGCGGGGGCCAAAGAGATAACCGAGGATATCGTCCTCCAGGGAGTCAAATTTGGCCACGAAGCCAACCAGGCCCTTATTCAGCTACAGGAACAGCTAAAACAGGCGGTCGGCAAAGCCAAGCTGCCCGTCCCCGAAGAAAAAATCAACCCGGAGGTCGTCGCGGCGCTCTCCAAACTGGTCGATGACAAGCTGGAACAGTCGCTGAAACAAGCGTCTAAAGAACAGCGCGAGACCAGCCTCAACGCCATAATCGAGGAGAGCAGTCGACAGCTCGGGGAGACGTACCCGGCCAAAGACATCCTGGCGGCCATCGACGCCAAAGTGAAAGCAGAGGTCAGGGCGGGGATCCTGGAAAAGGGACAGAGACTGGGGGGGCGGGGACTCAAAGAAATCCGGCCCATCACCTGCGAGGTTGGCCTGCTGCCGCGCACGCACGGTTCGGGACTGTTCACGCGGGGGCAGACCCAGGTACTGACAATTGCCACGCTGGGCTCGATGCGCAAGGAACAGATGCTCGACGGGCTGGGGCTGGAAGAAAGCAAACGCTTTATACACCACTACAACTTCCCCGGATTTTCCAACGGGGAAGTGAGGCGGGTGGGCTCGCCGGGAAGGCGGGAAATAGGACACGGCGCCCTCGCTGAACGGGCGCTATCCGCAGTCATACCCAGTGAAGAGGAGTTCCCCTACACCATCAGGCTCGTCTCGGAAGTCTTAAGCTCCAGCGGCAGCACGTCGATGGCCAGCGTCTGCGCCGGCAGCATGTCTTTGATGGACGCCGGCATACCCGTCAAGAAAGCCGTGGCGGGCATCGCCATGGGGCTCATCACCGGCAAAGACAAATACGCCGTGCTCACCGACATCGAAGGGATAGAGGACTTCGACGGGGACATGGACTTCAAAATCGCCGGCACCAGGGACGGCATCACGGCGATACAGATGGACACCAAGCTCAAGGGCATCAGCCTGGAGATAGTCGAAAAGACGCTAACGCAGGGACGGGAGGGGCGGATGTTCATCCTCGACAAAATGGATGAAGCCATTACGGCCAGTCGCGCCGAGGTCAGCCGCTACGCCCCGCGCATGACCAAGATAAAGATCGACCCCGGCAAGATAGGGGCGGTCATCGGGACGGGCGGCAAGACGATACGGTCAATTATCGAAGAGACCAAGACGACCATCGACGTCAACGATGACGGCACAGTGATTATAGGGTCGCCGGACATGGAAGCCACGCAAAAAGCCATCGGCATCATCGAAGGTTTGACCCGTGAAGCGAAAATCGGCGATATCTTTACCGGCAAAGTCAGCCGCATCCTGAACTTCGGCGCGATGGTGGAAATCCTCCCCGGCAAAGAGGGGCTGGTGCATATCAGCGAGCTCGCCGACCGCCGGCTGGACAGAGTCGAAGACGAAGTAAAAATCGGCGACGAGGTCACGGTAAAAGTAATCAGCATCGACGATATGGGTAGAGTGAATCTTTCGCGGCGGGCGCTCTTCGAAAAGGAAGGACAAGCCAAGGAAGAAGGCGCGCCCACGGCGGACTACCCGTTCAAGAGCGGCGGCACCGGCAGCCCGGGCGGCTTCCGGGGCAAACCGCGCTACGGCAGCGACCGTCCGCCCAGGTCAAACCGGGGGCCCTCGCGGCCGCCTTTCAAACGCAGCTAATCCCCCACTATTATTCGAGGTGTTCGCCATGGAACAAATCAGGGTATTAGTCCACGGGGCGGCAGGCAGGGTGGGGCAGGAAGTAGTCAGAGCCGTCTGCCAGGAGCCGGGGATGCTGCTGGCGGGCGGGGTGGATATAAAAGCGGCGGGCGGGGTACTAACGCGGCCGGACGGGACCACGGCGCCCTTCGGCGGCAGCGTAGCGGAAATCATTAAAAGCTGCGAGCCGGACGTCATGGTGGACTTCACGATAGCCAAAGCTTCGATGCCGGCGATACGTATCGCGGCCAAAAATAACGTCAACATGGTAATCGGCACCACAGGTTTCGGCGCGCCGGACCTCGACGAGATGAAGAAGCTCGCCGAAGCCAACGAAATAGGCATCGTAGCGGCGCCCAACTTCGCGCTGGGGGCGGTACTCATGATGCACCTCGCCAAGATAGCCGGCAAGTTCATGGACCACGCCGAGATTATCGAGCTGCACCACGATAAAAAGCTCGACGCGCCGTCGGGCACCGCGCTGCTGACCGCTAAAGCCATGGCGGAGGCGCGGGGAAAGCCATTTCTTCGTCCAGCAGTTCAGGACGAAAAATTCGCTCCCCCGGCGAGTCGGGGACAAGGGGTAGAGGGAATACAAATCCACAGCGTGAGGCTCCCGGGACTGATGGCGCACCAGGAGGTGATATTCGGGGCGGCGGGGCAAACATTAAGTATCCGGCACGATACCATCAACCGCGAATGCTACATGCCCGGGGTGATACTCGCGATAAAAGCAGTGGTAAAGCAAAAGGGATTTATCTACGGGCTGGACAGACTGCTCGGTTTATAGGGTAGAATAGAACCGATATTATCCGAGGGAGGCAATTTCGATGAAAAAGCTGGGCAGGGTATTGACCGCGATGGTAACGCCGTTCCAAGAAAACGGCGACGTCGATTACGAAGAGACCAAAAGGCTGGCGAAAGCCCTGCTGAACTCCGGCAACGACGGGCTGGTGCTGGCGGCCACGACCGGCGAGGCGCCGACGCTGAGCTGGGACGAAGAGATGCGCATCTTCCAGGAAGTAAAGAGCGCGGTGGGCGATAAACCAACGCTGGTGGCTTACACGGGCAGCAACAGCACCAAGGAAGCCGTCGAAGCCACCGAGAAAGCGGAAAAAATAGGGGTGGACGCCTGCCTGAGCGTGGTGCCGTACTATAACAAACCCAACCAGGAAGGCATTTACCAGCACTTCAAAGCCGTCGCCGAATGCACGAGCCTGCCGATTATCATGTACAACATACCGGGTCGGGTAGTGGTCGAGATGTCCTGGGAGACGATAGCCAGACTGAGCCAGTTCAAGAACATCGTCGGCGTGAAAGAAGCCAGCGGCAAGATGGACCTGGT
>CAYXOZ010000029.1:0-13323 GCA_964467135.1 uncultured Dehalococcoidaceae bacterium | reverse complement strand
GGGTCTTTCATGGCTAAACTCGAAGGTAAAATAGCCCTGGTAACAGGGTCGAGCCGCAGTATCGGTAAGGCAATCGCCATTGCCTTCGCCCAGGAGGGCGCCAATCTCGTCCTGGCGGCGCGTAATCTGGAAGGTTTGAACGCCACGGCCAAAGCGATTAAGACCCTGGGCCGCGAGGTGGAGGTCGTCCCGACCGACGTTAAAGTAGAGGCGGAGATAGAAAACCTGTTCAAAAAGACCATGGAGAGGTTCGGCCGACTCGACATTCTCGTTAACAACTCCGGTATTTTTCACGCCGCCCCGATTGACAAGGTGCCTACCGAGGCCTGGGATAACGTTATCGCCACCAACCTGCGCGCCCCGTTCCTCTGCACCCGGGCGGCTTTTGCCATTATGAAAGCGCAGGGCGGCGGGCGCATTATCAATATCGGCAGCATCTCGGCCTCGCGCGTCAGGCAGTTCAACGTCGCTTATAGCTGCGCCAAGTTCGGGCTGATAGGTCTGACACACACCACCGCGCTGGAAGGCCGCGAGTTTAATATCACCTGCGGCATACTGCATCCCGGCAACACCGAGCGGGATGAAAAGCCTCCCGCCGGCACCGGCTGGACAGCGGAGCCGTACATGTCCCAGGAGGAAATCGCCGCGGCCGCCGTCTTCATGGCCAGCCAGCCCGCCAGCGTCAATGTCCTGGAAGTTATCCAGCTCCACAAGGACCAGTTGTATTTAGGAAGGGGGTAAGGGGTTAGCGATTAGTGATTGAGGGGGATGTCATGGCGAGCCATCCGCCGCAGGCGGAGGCGCAACAATCTCTCTGATAGGACTTATGCGACGATTGAGATTGCCACGGTCGCCCCGATGAAATCGGGACTCCCTCGCAATGACAGGATGGAGGGGAAAAGGGGCGGGGACTAACAGCTAATAGCTAATAGCTCTCTAAATACTTTCTGTACCCCGCCAGGTAGCGTAGCACCCGGGCGGCGCGACGGGGGTGGGGATATTCGGGGATGATTACCTTCGGCGGAGGGGCGGCTTCTTTGGATTCTTGAGGGGGGTTAAAAGATATCCTCCGTATATAGACCAGCGGCTTGCCATACTGTTTTAGCTGCCGGTAAAGTATTTCCTGGTTCTTTTCATTCTCTTTCTGCATGGCGCGGATCTGCTCCGGTTTGGCTTCCGCCATCATCGCCGGGGACATGAACATCGGCGGCAGGAGGGAGATAACGCTGTCGACGTTGTTATCTTCGAGCAGCAGGTGGAGGCATTTATCGCCGATGTTCTCCCCGCCGGCCAGTCGAATACCTACGAGGTCGACCGGATTGCCGGGCGACCACCGCGAAGGCAGGACGGCGCCCATCTTTTTCAGGGTCGACGGTTCGAGGGCGGCTATTTCCAGCCCCTCTTTCTCGCAGACCTCGGCGGTCACCACTCCGAATCCCCCGCCTATCGTGAGTATCCCCACGCGGTTGCCCCGCGGCAGGGGCGCGTGGCATAAAGCCAGGACGACATCGGCAAGTTCATCTTCGTCCTCCGCCCGGATGACGCCCGCCTGCCGGAAAGCCGCCGTATAGACCGCGTCTGAACCCGCCAGCGCCCCGGTGTGCGACTTGGCCGCCCTGGCCGCCGCGCCGGTCGTGCCGGACTTCATGACCACGATGGGCTTTTTCCGCGTGATTTCTTTGGCCAGATTGAAGAAGCGCCGGCCTTCCCGCAGCCCTTCGATATAGGCGGCGATGACTCCGGTATGTTCGTCCTGCGCCAAGTATGCCAGGTAGTCCTCGAGGTGGATATCGGCCTCGTTGCCCGTGCTGACCACCTTGCTGAGGCCAATGCCGCGGCTCGCCACCATCTGCATAATGCTGGCGCCCAGAGTGCCGCTCTGGCTCAATAGAGACATCGGGCCGGAGGGAATCCGGCTGGCGAAACCAAGGCTGAAAACCCGTGCGTAAAAATCGCCGTGGCCGTTACAGTTGGGCCCGACGAAGTGCAGTCCCGCCTTCCTGGCGATGGAGAGCAGCTCGGCCTGCAACCTGGCGCCGTCGCCGTCCACCTCGCCGAATCCCGCCGAAATAATCAGGACGGCTTTGACTTTTTTTTCGGCGCACTGGCTGAATACCTGCGGTACGACCTGCGCCGGCACCACGATAATTGCCAGCTCGACAGGGTCGGGGATGTCGAGAATGTTGGGGTAGGACTTTACGCCCAGCACCTGCGGGACGTTGGGATTGACGGCGTAAACCCGCCGGCCGGCTTTAGCCCGGGCTGATTCCACCGATGCCCTCATGGCATCGTTCCCCCAGGTGCCCATTTCGTTCTTGGCGCCGATTACCGCGATGGAGTCGGCCTCGAAAAGAGCCCGCCAGAAGCTGTCATTTATACCTGCCGGGGAATTTAGTGTTGTCATAGGGATATATCTATTATAAGTGATGTGCACGACTAAAATAAAATAACGGCAGTACCGGTACTATTAACCTCTTGACGTAAGTACGTTATTTAACTAGAATGGGGTCACCAACATTTATGACCGCCCGAATATTATCCTCCCATAGAGAGGATGGAGGTCTCCGATGAAAGAATTTGCTAAATATATGGCTCTGTTTTTACTGGTATTGATATCCCTGGTATTTATCAGTTGCGGCGGCGGGGTGGCGCAGGAGGAATACGATAACCTTAAAGTCCAGTTCGACCAGCTCAGCGCCAGTTCTCACGCTCAGTTGACCGCTTTACAGAAGGACTACGACGAGGCCAAAGCCTCGCTGGTTTCAGCGCAAAAAAGCTTTGAAGCTGCCGAAGCCAAGCTTGACGACCAGGTGAAAGAATTGCAGGGTACGGTGAACAGCCAGTCGGCCGCCCTCAAGGAGGCACAGGCAGAAACCACCCAGCTGCAAACTCGACTCGATGAAATTCTGGATACGGTCCTGACGCAGTACTATGAGGTGAGTTACCCGCCTTATCACTACACCTGGAGCCTGTCCATCACCCTGGGCGACTATTTCGACTATAAGGATAAAGCCAGGACCAACGCGCTGGGTTTGTACGTTACCGTTGACAATGCCGCGCTGAAATCTCTAGCCGCGATGATAAGAAATTCCAGCCAGTCCGATAATCTGAAACAGTCCGACGTGGTCAACCTCGTTGCCAGGTTTACCCAGAGCCTGCCCCACACCGACCTTGATGTCAGGACGGCTCACGATTCTTACCCCCGGTACCCGCTGGAAACACTGGCCGACCAGGGAGGGGACTCGGAGGATACGTCTATCCTGGCCGCCACGTTGCTGGCGCTGCTCGATTATGACGTCGTCCTTCTGTCTTTTGACAGCGAAAAACACGTAGCCGTCGGCGTGAACCTGTCCACTTCCGGAGGCAAATACTGGGAATACCAGGGCAACCGGTATTACTATCTTGGAACGACCGGCGATTACCGGAAGCTTGGCGAGACCCCGACGCAGTTCCTGTACCTTACGCCCACCATTTACCCCGTCGACTAGACGGCGTTACGTCCGAGATAGATTAAAAGGGCCGCTATCACCAGGAGGAACCAGTATATGGCCGGCACCGGTCCCCACCAGCTCCGGTGCCACCATATTTTCCCCTTGCGGAAGTTTTTTATCCCGTAATACGGATTGAGAACGAACCACAAAAAGTCCTCCAGCAGGAGCATGCCCAGGTAAAAACCCCAGAGCAGGCTCTCCAGTCGCCAGCTCCATGGCACGAAGAACAGCGGCAGGTGTATTATCCCGATGATAAACAGGGTCATGAAGATGTGATAGCCCGTTATCGGGCGGCCGCCCAGCAGCTTTACCGCCCACCCCTTCTCGATACGCCAGCCGGGGCTTTTGGCCGCCCAGCCGTCCTTGCCCTCAATCTGGATTTCCCACAGGGCCAGGATAAACGCCATGAACACCATGAAACCCAGCAACCCGAATATCATAACGCCTCTTTTCCCCCCTCGGCCGCCGGGACATTCTTTACCTTCAATCCCCGCGTCGCGAGCAAGCCCAGCAGGGTGGTGCCCGCTCCCACGTACATGAGAGCGCTATAGCCCCAGGACTGGGAGACGGCCCCGCCCAGGAACGGCCCGAAGACGCCCGAGATGGCATTGGCGGAGTTCATCAGGCCGGAGGTGGTCCCGTATTCCGGGTGGTGTTTCAGGAGGTAGCTTAAAGCCCCGACGAACAGGCTGGAATAGGCCAGCGCCAGCACCAGTTGCACCGGCACCAGCTGCCAGTAGCGATTAATCAGCCCGTAGGCGATAAAAACTAAAGCCGAAAGGAGCAGTCCCGCCTGGAACATCCGGACCGGGTTGAACCTTTCGATAAAACGCATGCATATTATCTGGCCGACCATGTTGACCACTTCCACGAGGGCAATCCAGAGCTTGGTAGCGCCTATACTGGCCTGATATAGCGGCCAGACGGTCCAGATAGCCATGCCCCCGAACTGCCGGAGGAAAAAAGCCAGATATATCTTGTAGTCGGCTTTTATCAGCGCCGCGGGGAACCTGGCTACCTGCATGTGGGCGGCGGCTTTTTCCACGAGCAGGAAGGATATGAGGAAAGCCAGGAAAGCCACGACCGCGCTGATGATGAACAGGGCGGTGTAATCTTTAACGATAGCGGCGGTCATCGCACCGAGGAGCCATCCCAGCGCGCCGTAAGAGATAAAGCTTCCCACCTGTCTCTGGTTTTCGTAGGTGTATGCCATGATGACCGAGGAGTTGATGCCGAGGGCGAAGCCGACCGCGCTCCGGGCGAGCGTTAAAGTCAACGGCGAGCTAGCGAAGATCTGGGTGAGGTAAGATATTGCCGTGAGCCCGAGACCGATGCGGATGTACCTCATCCGGCCGTGTATGTCGGAGAGTCTCCCGAACAGGAGAGAGGACACGAGAAAAGCTATACCGGACGCCGCCGCGATATAACCGACCTGCAACCTCGTCGCCCCGATGTCTTCGGCGTAGAGCGCGATAAAGACATTAGAGGTCTCCACGGCGCAGTTGGAGAGCAGGTTTATCGCTGCCAGGTAGAGAGGTATCGGGACCCCGTCCGGGGAGGAAAAACGCGGCATTTCCGCAGGGCCTCTTTCCTCTGCCACGAGGGCAGATATAAATATTATACATTGAAGCAGGTTCAGGGTAAATATCCGGCCACTTGACAATTTTAATTTGTTTAGGGTATTATGCCTAGAAAGTCTAGGTGTGAATAAAGGAGGGAAGTAAAAATGCGTGTCCTCGGTATCATCGTCATCATCCTGGGAATTGCTACTCTCGTCTTCGGCATTCTTTTTCTCCCCCAGGCCAGCTCGGCGAAACAGAAAGTGGCCGACTCCTTAACGGCGCCGGTTACCCTTGATAATCTCGACGCCACTTACGACCAAATCAGCGGGGCCTACGATCAAATAAAGGCAAGCGGAATGCCATCCAGTGACCCGCAGTATGTCATGGTCCTCGGCCAGCGGACGTCACTCGGTCTGGCTAGATCCAACGTCGGGACAGCCAAAATGGTCCAGACCCAGGGCATCGTCGATATCATCGCCGGCGTGGGCCTGGTGCTCGTCGGCTTTGCGCTCTTGAGAAAAGCACAGAGTGCCTGAAGTCTTAGCCCGATAAAGAATTCTGTTACCGCAGACACCTCATAGACGGCCAAAGTCCCCGAGCTTTCCCGTCTATGAGGTCGAGTGGTTTTACTTTTCGACAGTATAAAATGTACTTTTTACGGGATATTTTTTTCCGTAGAGATTTCTTTAATTTACCTGTATAATATTCCGTAGTCGAATTATGAAAATGGGCGACCCGGAGGAAAACCTGTGAAACAGAAAGAGTACGAGGTAGTCATCAAGCTGGTCAGCCACCGCAATCCCTGTCATGTCGGCCACCAGATTGGCGACGAGTGGGTCTTTAATTACTTTACGCCGCCCCGCATGTGCGGCATGGCTTATAACGCCCTTTACCCCGTCGCCCTGGCGCTACAGTATGGCGCTACCTTCCCCTGGCAGGAAGACCCGAACGTGATTACCATGGCCTGCCCCGATGCCGAGGTCGGCAATGTCTTCGAGCTAAAGCGGCGAGTAAAGAAACCCCTGAAAACCCAGAAAAAGGGTGCATGAAATGTCTGTGAGAAAGGTGTTGCCCTATCTGGCCCTGGGGCTGATGCTTTTGATACCGCTGGGCACCGCCGGCTGTGATGTCGTTACCGGTTCCGGGGAAATCGCTACCTGGGACATGGATTATTCCGACTTCAATGAAATAGAAGTCGGGTCGGCTTTCGACGTTCAAGTCAATCACGCGGACTCTTTCCTGGTGCGCATCACTATCGATAAAAAGCTGTACGAGTACCTGAAAATCGACCAGCGCGGCCATACCCTGTATATCGGTCTGAAGCCCAACTACGTTTACCGGGATACGGCCCAGCAGGCTTTAGTCAACCTGCCCGACCTGCACCAGTTGAAGCTATCGGGTGCGGCCAAAGCAACGGTCTCCGGCTTTATCGTGACGCACTCGATGGACTTCGAGCTTTCCGGGGCCAGCCGTTTGGAGCTGGGACATACCATCGCCGGGAACAGCGATTTTTCTCTTTCCGGCGACTGCCGGGTGAAAGGCAGCATCGAGATGGATGATGGCCGGTTCGAGCTTTCCGGGGCCAGCCAGATAGACCTGACCGGCACAGCCAAGGATGTTTCCATCGAGGCCTCCGGCGCGAGCGACATCAATCTCGCAGGCCTCGTCATGGCTACCGCCGATGTTCATCTCAGCGGCGCCAGTGACGCCGCTATCAACGTCATCGATACCATAAATGTCGACCTGAGCGGAGCCTCCGATATGGAGTATACCGGTAACCCCAAACTGGGGAAAATAGAGATGTCCGGCGGCTCCACGCTGAGCAAGCGAGAGTAAAAAGACGGGTTCAGTCCCCCTTTATATCCATCCCGCGGAACTTTATTTCTTCAGTCTCCTTAAAAGCACCGTGATTATCAGGGTGTTGCGGGAGATAGCGATGTTGTGGGAGTTGACCTCCCAGCCTTCAGGGACCGATTGCGGCAGGTGGGCGAATATCTCTTCGAGCGTCCTGGTCAGACCGACCTGGTCTTCGATGCGGGTGAAATGGGGGTAATGCCCGGACTCTTCCGGATTGATGTATTCCACCAGCACTTTGTATTCGTAAGGATGACTTTTCATGACAGCCCTCCTTAGCCCGTTAACATTATTCCGGTTTGATTATTTTAGCGCCCACGAATGTTTGTAAAACCTCCGGCACGTTAATGCTGCCGTCCACCTGCTGGTAGTTTTCCATGACGGCGATCATTATCCGGGGTAGCGCCAGTCCGGAGCCGTTGAGGGTATGGACGAACTGGGGCTTGGCGTCGGCGGCGGGGCGGTAACGGACGCTGGCGCGCCGCGCCTGGAAATCCCCGCAATTGGAGCAGGAGCTGACCTCCAGCCACTCCTGGCAGCCGGGCGCCCAGACGTCGATGTCGTACGACTTCGCGGCGGCGAAAGAGAGGTCGCCGGTGCAGAGCTGCCGGACACGGTAGGCGAGGCCGAGCTTCCGGCAGACGTCCTCGGCGTCTTTGAGAAGCTTTTCGAGCTCGTCGCCGGAGGTCTCCGGTACGACGAACTTATAAAGCTCCACCTTATCGAACTGGTGGCCGCGTTTAATGCCGCGGGTATCTTTGCCGGCGGACATTTTTTCCCGGCGGAAGCAGGCCGTGTAAGCAACATAATGAAGGGGAAGGTCGTCAGCGCTGAGGATTTCATGGCGGTGGAGGTTGGTGAGCGGTATCTCGGCGGTGCCCACGAACCATAAATCGTCTTCGGCGTCATGGTAGATGTTTTCGGCGAGCTTGGGCAACTGCCCGGCCCCGACCATGCACTCCCGCTTGACCATGTAGGGCGGGTATATCTCTTTATAGCCGTGCTGCCGGGTATGCAGGTCGAGCATGAAGGTGATGAGCGCCCTCTGAAGGCGGGCGCCGGCGCCCTTGAGAACGTAAAAGCGGGTCCCGGATATCTTTACCCCCCGCTCGAAGTCGATAATGCCCAGGTCTTCCCCGAGCTTCCAATGGGGCGCCGGCTCGAAGGCGAACTGCTTTGGCTCACCCCAGGTGCGCACGGTGACGTTATCGCTGTCGTCCTTACCGATGGGTACGTCGGACTGGGGGATATTGGGGACCTGTAAAAGGAGCTCGGCCAGCTTTTCGTCGATACGCCGGCTCTCTTCTTCCAGTTCCTGTATCTCGCCGCGCAGGGCGCGTCCCCTTTCCTGGGCTCTTTCTCTGGATACGGTTTTCCTTTCCTGGCGGAGGTTATCCAGCTTGACGATGTTCTGGCGCCGTTCGGCGTCCAGCTTAAGGATATCGTCGACAGGCGCGCTGTCATTCCGATTGGCTATTGCCTGTCGCAAAAGGTCCGGATTTTCCCTGATGAACCTGATATCGAGCATATGGCTACCCTCATTTTCCTGGTTAATAACAGTTTAGCACATAATCCGTACTGCGCAAGATGGAGGCTTGTTACAACTTTAACCCCTGCGTTCCCCTCATATTTTCAAGGAGAGAGGAATAGGAAGTGAGGCCGGTCAAACCCTATTTGACAGCGTGGTTGACAGGGTTTAGAATTATTACAACGGACGAGAACTGGGGGAGGGAGGCTTGAATATGATAGAAATGACCATTGATAGCATACGGGTTAGCCTGATGAACTACCAGCGGGTGGTGATTCTCAAGGAGAAGGTGTCCGACCGGTATTTGCCTATCTGGATCGGCCCCGCCGAAGCCGATGCCATCGCCGTCAAATTGCAGGGCGTGGCAGTGCCCCGCCCCCTGACCCACGACCTTTTAAGCTCCGTTATCGATACCCTCGGCGCGTCCGTCAATTCCATCGTCGTCAACGACCTTAAGAACGATACGTTTTTCGCCAGGGTTATCCTGGATATCGACGGCAAACAGGTGGAGGTCGATTCCCGCCCCAGCGATGCCCTGGCCCTGGCGGTAAGGACCGGCGTGCCTATTTATGCGGAGGAGACCGTCCTGGATAAAGCCGGTATCCTGCTGGACGGCGAGACCGGCAAGCCTATCTTCGAAGAGGGTGGCGATGTTAAGGAAGGCAAACTGCGCCATATTTCGGATGAGGAAGTGAAGAAGAAGATGTCCGCTTTCTACGATTTTATCAATACGCTCGACCTCGATGATTTCGATAAACGCAAGTCTTAAGAATTTCTTTTCAGGTAGTTCAGAGCCCCGACTGAATAGTCGGGGCTCTTTTATTTGACAATGAATTTCCCTGATGTTAATATGCGTTGAAAACTTGTCCCCGTATTTTTCATCGAAGAGGAGGCATGGCCATGGCCGTAGATGGCGTCTATCAAATCGAAATCGATACCCCGATGGGTAAAATGGAGGAAAAATTTATCTTTAAGACGAAAGGCAACGTCCTCACCGGCAAGGTGGAAAGCCAGATGGGGACGAACGACATTAACGGTAAAGTAAACGGCAACAATTTTAGCTGGGAAAACGATATCGAGAGCCCGATGGGCAAGATGCACCTCACCATTACCGGTAAAGTCACCGGTGACGCTATTTCCGGCGAGGTGAAAGCCGGCGATTTCGGCAGCTCGCCTTTCAAAGGCAAGCGCGTCTAACACGCGTTTGCCGGCGGGAAAATATCGTTTTTCCTGGCGATTACGGCTTTCCATGCCTGTATCCCGGGTACTATATCGTAACACCTATTCAACTTGACCCGGGCTAACTGGTTCTGCTATCATGCTCAGGGTTGGGCGCCGCGAGGTCGGTATGGACAAATGGATGCCGGCGCTGAGGGTCACCGGTATTGGCTTTTATATTGGTGTCTGTATTGCCGGGGGTGCGCTCGCCGGCTGGTGGCTCGGTGATAAAAAACCGCTTTATATGATTATCGGCCTGGTGGCGGGGCTGGTATTAGCTGTTTATGGTGCATATCGCATGATCCGACCCCTCATTAATGAAAAACAGAACAAGGAAAACGGCTTGTGACTCAGCCTAAGAAACGCGGCTGTCTCGGCTGTTCGTTTCCTGTTTTAATCATTGTTGTTGTTATCGCTCTGGCTATTCTCGTCATCGGTTTTCTGGCAGGCCCTCTGGGCAAAAGCATTATCGGGGACATTGGTCTACCCTCCTGGTTAAGCGTACCTTCCCCGGAGCCCCACCTCCCCGCCCCGGTGCTTTTTCATGTTTTTGGCCTGGGGATTACCAATACCATGCTCGCCGGCTGGATTACCGTCATTTTCCTGGCGCTGGTCAGCTGGCTCATCACCCGCCGTTTGAAACTCGTCCCGGGCAGGTTGCAGGCGATTTTTGAGTTTATTCTCGGCTGGATTTACGATTTCTGCAAGAGTGTCGCCGGGGAAGTCAATGGCCGAAAGTTTTTCCCCGTCATCTGTACTATCTTCCTCTTCGTGGCGTTTAACGCCTGGCTCAGCCTGATTCCCGGTTTCGGCTCCATTGAAGTTATTAAGTATGAACCGATTCCGGCAGATGCCGAAATTATTATAAATCCGGCTGAAGATAACGAGCCGGAAAAAAAACTTGTCGTGATTGAAGAGAAAGAATATGAGATAGTCGCCGTTGATGGGCAAGAAATGGTGAAAATCGAGGAAGAACTGATCCGCGGCGCCAATACGGACGTCAATACACCCCTGGCCATCGCTATGGTGTCCTTTGTCTTCGTGGCTTTCTTCGGACTGAAGACAATTGGAATAGCCTGGATTCGGCAGTACGTAAATTTCGGTCCGTTTTTCCGGAGCGTCGGGCAGTTATTCAAAGGGAAATTTAATCTGATGAATGTTTTTTCCGGCATCGTCGCTGCCTTTGTCGGACTATTGGAGTTGCTCAGCCTGTTTATCCGTATTATCAGTTTTACTTTCCGTCTCTTCGGCAACATGACCGCCGGTGAAATTTTAATCATGGTCGCCGCCTTTCTTATCCCTATGGCCGTCGGCTGGATGGTCTATGGACTGGAGCTGTTTATCGGCTTCATCCAGGCGCTGGTATTCAGCGGACTGACACTCGCCTTTGCTTCCATGGCGGTGACTTCTCACGAAGAAGAAGCACACTGATCTTTATTAAATAGATGCGTGAAATATAAGGAGGGAACATCATGGACGCAGAAGCAATCAAGATGTTGGCGGCGGGTCTGGCTATCGGGCTGGGTGCCCTGGGACCGGGCATCGGCATCGGTATACTCGGCTACGGCGCCATGCAGGGGCTGGCGCGCAATCCTGAAGCCAGAGGTCCCATTATGACCAATATGTTAATCGCCATCGCCATGGCGGAAGCCATCGGCATCTACGCCCTGATTGTGGCTATCATCCTTGCCATGATTGCGTAACCAAGAATATCTGAGGGGGTAAATATGGAAAACGAAGGATTACCCACTTTTATCGCGGCGATAATCGCCGCGCTGGTGCTGGGTGTTATGGTCATCGCCGGGGTATTATTGCACGCCGTCCTGACGATGTAACTGGCGGTAAAACTATTCCAGGGGGTTAATATGGGCGGTATTGGTGAGCTTGGTATAAGTCTGCCGACTCTTATAACGCAGGTCGTTACCTTTATCATCCTGCTGGTCGTCCTGCGCTTCGTGGCTTACAAGCCTATCATGCGTATGCTGGACGAGCGTTCCAAACGTGTTAAAGAGAGCATTGAGCAGGCGGAGGTTATCAAAAAGCAGTCGGCCAGCACGCAGGAAGAGATAAAGAAGCAGCTCGAGCAGGCCAGCCGCGAAGGGCAGGAGCGCATCGCCCGCGCGCTCAGGGCCGGCGAGGACGTCAAGCAGAAGGCGCAGGAAGACGCCAAGAAAGAAGCGGAAAACCTCATCGTCAGGGCTCGCTCGGAGATAAGGAGAGAGCGCGATGAGGCTATCGGCGAGGTACGCCGCGAGTTCGCCGATTTGACCGTGCTGGCGGCGGGCAAGGTCATCGAGAAATCACTGGACAAGGAAGAGCACCGCGAGCTTATCGAGAAGGTGCTGGAAGAAAGCTCAACCTTCAAGGAAAAAGACTAGCCTATGCCCAGGAAGTTTAATGCCCGGCGCTACGCCCAGGCGGTCCTGGAAATAGCGCTGGAGAACAATGAGCCGGAACGATGGCGGGACGACCTCGCTAATGTAGCCGAGGCCCTGAGCGACGGGACGTTTCTGGCGGTACTGGAGAGCCCGAAAATCAAGTTCGAGGACAAGTCCCGGCTCCTGAAGGAAGGTCTCGGCGGCATCAGCCCACTGGCTTTGAACCTGGTCATGATGCTGGTGGCCCGGGGCCATGTCAACATGATGCCGGAGGTTGCCGCGGAGTACCGGCATCTGCTGGACGACTACCGCGGCATCGAGTCTGCCGCCGTCGTTACCGCTATTCCGCTAAATAAGGCGGAAGAGGAACACCTGGCGCAGGAACTGGGCGGCATGACCGGTAAAAAGGTGCAGGTCAAGTCCAGCGTCGACCCCTTGATTCTCGGCGGGATTGTGGCCAGAGTGGGCGGCAAGCTTCTGGACGGCAGCACCCGCAGCAAGCTCCTGGCTTTAAAAAAAGAACTCGTCGGCGGGGGTGGGGCAGGGTAAATTACTTATCCGGAGGTAACGCCTATGGCATCGCGTGGCGAAGATATCGTCTCTATTATCAGACAGCAGATTGAACAGTTCGGTACGGCCGTCACCATGGTGGATGTCGGCACCGTCATCGAGGTCGGCGACGGCATCGCCAGGATTCACGGTCTGGCTTCGGCAAAGTATAACGAGCTCCTCCAGTTCCCCAATGATATCGTGGGCATCGCCCTCAACCTGGAGGAGGACAGCGTTTCCGCCGTCATCCTGGGCGACTATACCGGCCTCAGGGAAGGCGACGAGGTAAAGTGCACCGGCCGCATCGCCGAGGTGCCCGTGGGCGAGGCGCTTATCGGTCGCGTCGTCGACCCCCTCGGGAGGCCGCTGGACGGTAAAGGGGCGGTGCGGACGGACAAAACACGCCCTATCGAGCGCGTTGCCCCGAACGTCGTCCTGCGCGCCCCGGTGGACACGCCCGTCCAGACCGGCATCAAGGCCGTCGACAGCATGTTCCCCATCGGCCGGGGACAGCGCGAGCTCATCATCGGCGACCGCTCTACCGGCAAGACGGCTATCGCGTTGGACGCCATTATCAACCAGAAACGCGGCGATTTGACCTGTATCTATGTCGCCATCGGTCAGAAGGTGTCGCAGGTGGCGCGCGTTGTCGCCACCCTGAACGCTCACGGCGCTATGGAACATACCATCGTCGTTATGGCCAGCGCCTCCGACTCCGTGGCTTTGCAGTACCTGGCGCCCTA
>CAYXOZ010000028.1:8838-13586 GCA_964467135.1 uncultured Dehalococcoidaceae bacterium | reverse complement strand
GATAAAATAAAGCGGGCCTACGAGAAGTATCGGGAAGAGCTACAGGGAACTTAACCTCTTATTCCCTCTCCTGGACTACAGTTTGCACTGGCATGATTGTTATAGAAATGTTAAAATGACAGTCTGGTAAGGAGCGCGTCATGATAGAGCGGTACTCCCGCCCCGAGATGAAACGGGTCTGGTCCGAAGAGAACAAGTTCAATAAGTGGCTCGATGTGGAGATTGCCGTGTGCGACGCCTGGGCCGAGCAGGGCGTTATCCCGCGTAATGCCATCCCCAAGATAAAACTCGCCAAGTGCAACCTTAAACGCATGGAAGAAATCCTCAAAGAGACCCGCCACGATATGACCGCTTTCCTGGGCTCTGTTTCCGAAAGTATCGGCGACGAGTCGCGCTTTATCCACCTCGGGCTGACCTCCTCCGACGTTATGGATACCGCCACCAGCCTCCAGCTGGTCGAAGCCGTCAATATCCTGATGCAGGACATCAAAGACCTTACGGCCGTGATGGCGCAGCGGGCGATAGAACACAAATATACGATAATGACGGGACGCACCCACGGCGTCCACGCCGAGCCGACGACCTTCGGACTGAAGCTGGCCCTGTGGGTCGAAGAGATGCGGCGCAACCTGCATCGCCTCGCCGAAGCCAGGAAAGTCATCGCCGTGGGCAAGATATCCGGGGCGGTCGGCACTTACGCCACCGTCACCCCGCAGGTGGAGCTGAAGGCCTGCTATAAGCTGGGACTGGAGCCCGCGCCCATATCCAATCAGGTCCTCCAGCGCGACCGCCATGCCCAGTTCGTTACCACGCTGGCGATAATCGCCGGCTCTCTGGAGAAGTTCGCCACGGAAATCCGGGCGCTGCAGAAGACCGAGGTCAGGGAGGTCGAAGAGCCTTTCGGCGGCGGCTTCGTCTCGACCGGCTCTTCCGCCATGCCGCACAAGCGCAATCCCGAGCTCACCGAGAGGGTCTGCGGCCTGGCGAGACTGGCGCGCGGTTTCGCGGTGACGTCGCTGGAGAACATCGCCCTCTGGCACGAGCGGGACATCAGTCACTCGTCCAACGAGCGCGTTATTCTCCCCGACGCCTGCCTGACCCTCGACTATATCCTGGCGCTCTTTACCTCGGTCATGAGAAAGCTCCAGGTATACCCGCAGCGTATGAAAAAGAACCTCGAGCTCACGCGCGGGCTGGTCTTTTCCCAGCGGGTCATGCTCGCCCTCATCGAGAAGGGACTGAGCCGGCAGCAGGCTTATGAAATCGTCCAGAGGAACGCCATGAAAGCCTGGAAAGGGAGCCGGAGTTTCCTGCCCCTGCTTAAGAGGGATACCGGGGTGGCTGATGTCCTTCCGGCTAAAGAACTGGAAGCCCTCTTCGACTATCAGTACTACCTGCGCCACGTCGACGAGATATTTCAGAGGCTCGGCCTGACGAAGTCGCAATGGCAGGGCATTATCCCGGAAATCAACGAGTTTGACCTGAATTAAAATAGCCCGGCTCTGGAAAGGTATGACGCATGGACGGTAAAATCCCGCCGGTACTCCGGCAATCGGAGCTGCCGCTGCCGGTATTCATCCACGGCAAGGTCCGGGATACCTACGACCTCGGCAGCCACCTGCTGATAGTCTCTACCGACCGTATCTCTGCCTTCGATGTGGTGCTACCCGATGGTATTCCGCTTAAGGGGCATGTCCTCAACCGCCTCTCATCTTTCTGGTTCCGGCGCACCGCCGGGATAATACCCAACCACATGACCGAGGCGATTGATGACGTCCACAGCCTCGATTCCTATATCCCGGAAGCAGAGCGGTTCGCCTACCCTAACTATCTCCGGGGACGCTCGATGATAGCCAAAAAAGTCAAGCGGATACCGGTGGAATGCGTGGTGCGCGGCTACCTCTCGGGTTCGGCCTGGGCGGAATATAAAGAGCGCGGGACCGTTAACAGCAAAGCCATGCCCAAAGGACTGCAAGAGAGCCAGGAACTGGAAAAACCAATATTTACGCCTACCACTAAAGCCGAGACAGGGCATGACGAACCTATTACTATCCCGCAGATAGTAAAGCTTATCGGCCTGCGCACCGCTCAGGAAATGGAAGAAAAAAGCCTGGCGGTCTATAACCACGCCCGGGAATACGCCCGGGGCAAGGGCATCATTATCGCCGATACCAAGTTCGAGTTCGGCATCGATAACGGGCGGCTGACCCTTATCGATGAGCTACTGACCCCCGATTCGTCCCGTTTCTGGGACGCTTCTCAATACCAGGCGGGACGCCCCCAGTCAAGCTACGACAAGCAGCCCGTGCGCGACTGGCTTACGGCCGCCGGCTGGAACCGGGAGCCGCCCGCCCCGCCGCTGCCGCCGGACGTCATCGCGGCGACGACGGACAGGTACGTGCAGGCTTACGAAAAACTCACCGACCGCAAGCTGGCGATACTGGAATAGGCTCTAGCGTTCCAGGAGCCCCTTGGTGGAAGGCAGCTCCCCGGCCAGACGCGGGTCTAACCTCGTAGCAGCGTCCAGCGCCCTTCCCAGGGCTTTAAACAACGCTTCCGCTTTATGGTGGTCGTTGGTGCCATAGGGAATCCTGGCGTGCAGGTTCATCCTGGCTTCAATAGCGAACGACTCCAGGAAGTGGCGGATAAGGTCGGAAGAAAATCCGGGCATATCGTTGCCTGCAAAATTGAGGTCAAGCACGGCGTAGCCGCGACCGCCGATATCCACCGCTACCGAAGCCATGGCGTCATCCATGGGGATGGTGGCGTCCGCCATGCGCGTCATGCCCCGCTTCTCACCCAGGGCTTCCCCGAAAGCCTTGCCCAGGCAGATAGCCACATCTTCGGTAACGTGATGAAGGTCGTCACCGGAAGCTTTAAGCTTTAGGTCAAATAATCCATGTTTTATCATGGCTGATAACAAATGGTCGAAGATACGTACTCCGGTGTCTATTTCCCACTTTCCCGTGCCGTCGATAGTCAACTCCAGGGAGATATCCGTTTCTCCGGTCTTGCGTTTGATAACCGCTTGACGACTGGTGTTACTTTCAGGAACAGATGAAGCCAGCAATTTCATGGCGCCTTTCAGAAAAGTGCCGCCGACAGGTACACGGCCGGTGCGCGTCCGCTGGTAAAGAGGCCGCGAGCACCCTATTTTATCCGCCATCTGCTGGTCCGAGTAGCCGCCCTCTTTTTGAAGTCGAATTATTTTCTCTATTACCCCGTTGACCGTTTCCATAAATATCCCCCGTAATATCAAACTGTTATGTATTATAACAAGATATTAACAGATTGTCAAGTATATAGTTATAAAATATTACACAATATGTTATAATTAAAGAGAGTTCAATTGAGGGGAAGGACCGCTTACTCCGAAAGTTCTTTAAGCGCCTTGACAAGGGCGTCGGTATGTTCCGGTTTACCGACGCTGATGCGGATGCTGTTCTTCAGGAACTCCCTATCGAAGTAACGGACCAGAATTCCTTTTTCCTGGAGCTTCTGGTAAAGCTCGCTGGCGTTGCCGCGAAGGACGGCGAGGTAGATAAAATTCGCCCGGGAAGGATACGGCTTCAGCCAGAGAAATTTTTTGAGCTCGCCGAATAAACGGCGCCTCTCGTTGATAATCGCTTTCGTCCTGTCTTGCAGGTAATCAAGGTCGGCCAGCGACTCCCGGACGGCAATCTCGGCGGCGGCGCTGACGTTATGGGGGATTTTAATCGACATGAGATATCCGGCGATTCGGGGCGGGAAGATGCCGTAACCGATGCGCAGGCCTGCCAGGCCGGCCCACTTGCTGAACGAGCGGATTACCATGAGGTTAGCGTAGTAGCCCTTATAGGGCACGATGGTTTCGCCGCTGAACTCGTAATAAGCCTCGTCGACGACGACGGGCACGCCGGTCTCGATAATCTCGATAAGGTCTTTGCGGGGTATGGCATTGCCCGTAGGATTATTGGGCGTTGCCAGGAATATCAGTTTGGTCTTATTGTTGATAGCATTAATAACATCTTTAACACTTACCGCAAAATCCTCGTCCCGCTCGACGTTAACGGTAGTGCCGCCGGTTACCTCCGTGCTGAACCGGTAAATATCGAAGGTGGGCACGCAGTTAATCACCTCGTCGCCCGGCCCGACGAAAAGGCGTACGATAAGGTCGATGAGCGTGTTGCTGCCGTTGCTGGCGACGATGCTCTCGGGAGCGACCCCGGCATAGGCGGCCAGACGTTTGCGCAGTTCCTGCTGCCCGTCGTCGGGATAGATATTCAAATTATGGGAAGCCGCCAGCGCCCGCATGACCCGGGGAGAACAACCGTACGGGTTCTCGTTGGCGTTCAGCTTGATGATGTCCTGCGGTGCCACATTCACCTTGCCCGCCAGCGTTTCCGCGGACGTGCTGGCGCTATACCCCGTGAACCCCATCAGATTAGGGCGGATGAGCTTTTCCATATCGCCGATATTTTTCATTACTGGCTACCTCCCTTATCAACTATGACAAGTCGCTTTTCCGCCGCCCGGGCGTGGGCGTCGAGACCCTCCGCCCTGGCGATGACTGAAGCCGCCTTGCCCAGTTGCCGGATATCCTTTTTCCCCTGTTTGACAACCGAAATCAGCTTGACAAAATCCATGATATTAAGCGGCGAGCCGAAACGCGCCGTGCCGCCCGTGGGCAGGACATGGCTCGGCCCGGCCACATAATCCACGAGGACCTCCACGGAGTCTTCCCCGATAAAGAGACACCCCGCGTTCTT
>CAYXOZ010000028.1:1578-8738 GCA_964467135.1 uncultured Dehalococcoidaceae bacterium | reverse complement strand
ACGACCTCGCTGGGACCGTAAAGCCCGTCGATACCGACCGCGCCGAAAACGGCCTTCTTCGCCAGGGAAACATAGATGTTACCCGGTCCGCAGACCTTGTCCACGCGGGGGACAGTCTCCGTACCGTAAGCCAGGGCGGCGATAGCCTGGGCGCCGCCGACTGAAAAAACGCGGTCGACGCCGGCGATTCGGGCGGCCGCCAGCGTTACCGGTGAAACGCTCCCCGACTTTCCCGGGGGCGTCGCCAGGATTATTTCTTTTACGCCGGCGGTCCGGGCCGGAATGACCGTCATCAATAACGACGAAGGCAGCGGCGCGGTAAAACCCGGTACGTGGACGCCGACGCTTTCCAGCGGGCGGAACACCCAGCCGAGACTGGAGTCGGCGCTGTCGCGGAGGAGGGTTTTTTTCTGCCTGGCGTGGAAAACGGTAATCCGCTCCGCCGCCAGCTTTAGAGCCGCGAGCAGCCCGGCATCGATCTTGCGGAAAGCCGCGTTTATCTCCCTTTTCCCCACTTCAAGCTTCTCCAGCTTAACGCCATCGAACTTGGCGGTGTAGTCGAAAAGGGCGGCGTCCCCGCGTTTACGCACATCGTCGACGATTTGCCGGACGACCCTTTCCTGCTCGGCGCTCTCAGGCGTTAGCCCCGAAGGCCTCCGTGATAAGAGCCCCTTCGCTTTTTCAAAATCGGTGATTATTTTCACTTAAATCTCCCCGGCCGCCGCCCGTAGCCTGGCGACGAAGTCGTTCATCCGCCTGCTTTTCACCGGGTCGGACGCCGGATTTTTGTTACCGATAAGACAGGCGGTAGACTCGAAAAGCGTATCGATTATTTTAAGGTTGTGCCGGGCTATCGTCCGCCCCGTCTCCGTATTTTCGATAAGGAGGTCGGCGTCTTCCGGCAGGAAAGCCTCGGTCGCGCCCCAGGTGGGAATCACGCGGTAGTGGCCCAGGTGGTTGTCCCGGGCGTATTTATCAGCAATGTTGACGTACTCCGAGGCGACCCGCAGCGGCGCTTCCCGCTCCGTCACGAGACGACTCAGGCTTGGCGTGTCATCGACTGCCAGTTCCCGGCTGACGACCGCCACCAGCCGCACCCTGCCCTGCTTGAGGTCGACCAGCTCTTTAACGGGACTCGACGGGAACTGGGTCAAATGCTCGTTAAGCCAGTCGTGCCCGGTGATGGCGAGGTCGAAATTACCCCCGGCGACCTGCTGGGGCATGTCCTGGGGCCGGATAACTTTAACGATAACGCCATCTAGAGATATGCCAGGCCTTCGATTGGCCTTCTCCGATGGATAATCCTCTACCGTAATGCCGGCATCCTGCAGGAGCCTGGCGGCAAACTGCTGCTGGTGGCCGTCCGGCAGAGCCAGCCTTAGGATATCGTTAGCGATTTTAACCTCGCGGGCGAAGCCCGGAATGCCGGTGGGGCAAATATCATCTGGTGGGGGCGCCTTCTTTTCAACGCCCGCCAGAGTGTCACCGATGGACGTTACTATACTGTCGAGGTCCTTGGACTCCCAGCTTCTTCGACTGGCAATAAGGAAAGCGCTGGAATCGAGTATCCTGGTAAGCGAGACGATGCCATAGCCGGCCAGCCCCGAAGGGGAGGGTGCCGCCAGCAGCGCCATATCCGCATTCTCCGGGGGGTAGACCTCAGCGGCGCCCCAGACCGGAAAGATGCTGAAGCGCCCCAGGCGCTCTCTCAGGGCGTACGACTCCGCCAGATTGGGGTACTCGCTGGCGATACGCACTAGACTGCCGTTGCGCCGCAGCTCCCGCGGAGACAGGGTCGACGCCGCGTACAGGGCGCCCTCGCCGTAACCTAGGTCTCTCACCTTTACGACGCCGCTCGAGGGATATTTCACCAGGAGCTCCTCAATCCAGTCCAGGCAGCAGATGCCCAGGTCGTAGTTGCCCATGGCTATCTGGATGGGGATGTCCTTTTCGTGGAAGACCCTCACCAGCAGCTCCGGGAACTTTTGCGACCGCGGGCGGTAAAAGCCGGTCTTCGAGTGATACTCGTCGAGGCCCCACTCCGCTTTCTGGAGCATGGCGGCCGTCTTACGAAGCAGCCGACCTTTGGGTAGGGCAATTTTAACCGCCACGTTTAGCCCCCAGACCTTTGATAATTTCATCTATGTTCGCAAAACCCGTCCTCTGAGCTTTATCTATTAAAGTAAACACGGGCGCTTTGCTACCCACCTCGACTGTCCACCTTGCGGCGGTCTTTTTACCGTCCAGGTCTATTTCAGCTATATACCCGGCGTCACGCAGCCGGTCGGCAAGCTCGAAAGCCGTTTTTAAAGCATCGGCCACTGCCCGCACCAGGATTATCTCCGGATTCGAAGCGCCTGATATTTCCGGCTTGACCAGGCCCATGAGGCGGTCGAGGTATAAAGCGAAGCCGGACGCGGGGATATCCCCCCCGCCCATCGACGGTATCAGGGCATCGTAACGGCCGCCCCCGCCCACGTTTTCCCCGTCGATAAACCAACGGAAGATGATGCCCGTATAGTATTCAAAACCTGCCCCCGAGGCGATATTTATCCGGTACTTTATGCCGAGCTCGTCCAGCAGCCCGACGGTGCGGAGGAAATCATCCAGGGGCGCCGTGATTTCCGGCATCGCGCGGGCCAGCAGCGCTTTCTGGTTCCGGAGAAAGTCGGGCGACTGCCCTTTCAGGCTCAGGAGCGGTTTCAGGAGACTTTCCAGCTCCGGTGATTCCTGGCCGACTTTTGCCAGCGCCGCCGCGTCCCCGTCGAGTATCCGGTCGAATGCTTTGTGCTGCTCCGCTTCGCTCAGTCCGAGCTTTTCCAGCAGGGCTTTTATCATGCCGGCGTGCGATAGCCTCAACTCGATGTCTTTCAGTCCCAGCTTATGTAAAGTTTCCCGGGACAGGGCAATTAACTCGACATCTGCCACGGATGTCCCCGCCCCGATAAGCTCGGCGCCGCACTGCCAGCGCTCGCGGGTCTTTCCGGCGTCTTCCTCAAATCTAAAAATATTCGTCGCATAGAAAAGCCGGGCCAGTCCCTGGTCGTGCAGACACTCTGTATACAGCCGCGCTACCGGTATGGTGCCGTCCGGCCGCAAGACCACCCTCTCCCCGCTCCACCCGTCCCAGTCGAGGAAAGAATATACCTTGCCGAGCATACCGGGGGTCAGCGTCCCCGCCGAGGTAAATAGGTGCAGGTACTCGATGGTCGGCGTCCTGACCTCGCGGTAGCCCCACTTCATAAAGCAATCGCGGCAAATCCCCTCGACCAGGCGGAAACGTTCCATTTCCTCCGGCGAGAGGTCGCGCATGCCTTTACAGCGCTGGATTTTCATACATTATCCTCAATACATAAAAACAGATACTTATAATTTACACCAATTATCAAGCCCATTCAATCGGGAGAAATATCTGTATTGTTTGCATATGGCTGATTCTTTATACTCACCCCCTTAATCCCCCTCTCGAACAGGTATATCATTAGCGCCCAATCTCCATTTGTTCAAGAGGGGGAGAGATTTTGAGAGGGGGCGAAGCCCCCTCTCTTCTAGACTCCCCTCTCCGGCCATAGATATCTTTGAACATCGCTCAATGTACCTGGCCGGAGAGGGGATACAGGGGTGAGGTCAGTACGAACAGCCAAAATCAAACAAAAACCTACTCTCTGCCAGCGGAGAGGGGTTCTCCCTGAAGGGGACCAAGGGGGTAAGGTCATCAATATTATTCATTGCATTCGTGTTGAAATACAATCTATAATGAGAAGGCTCCGGAAGGCGATATGGTAAAAATCAGGCGGATATTTCTGGCAATCGTTGTCCTGCTGCTGGCGGTCGGCATCGGGGCAGGCGTCAAGGCTCAGAGCGCCGCGGTGGTCATCATATCTGTTAAGGGAACCATCGTGCCCGTCGTCGCGGACTATATCGATAAAGGCATCAGTCGCGCTGAAGACCAGAACGCTACCGTCTGTATCATCGAACTGGATACGCCCGGTGGGTTGTTAAATTCTACCGAGATTATCGTCCAGAGGATTTTAAATGCCCATGTCCCCATCGTCGTTTACGTATCTCCGGGAGGCGCCTGGGCAGCCTCGGCGGGGACCTTTATTACCCTGGCCGCTAATATCGCCGTCATGGCGCCGGGCACCACTATCGGGGCCGCCCACCCCGTATCAGGAGGCGGCGAGGCAATCCCGGAAGACGAGATGAAGAAGATAGTGGAGTTCTCGGCGAAATGGATGAAAACCATCGCCCAGGAGCGGGGTCGCAACGTTGAGGAGGCCCAGCTGGCTGTCACGGAAAGCAAGTCCTTTACCGATGTCGACGCCCTGAACACGAATCTTATCGACCTGCGGGCTGATACTCTGGAGAGCCTTCTTTCCCGGATTAACGGGCGGGAAATCATCCTGGCCGGCGGCGCCAGGGTGACCATCAATACCACCGACTACGAGCTGATTAGAGAGGAAATGAGCTTTATCGAAAAATTTTTGCTTACCATTTCCGACCCCAATATCGCCTATATATTAATGAGCATCGCCATGCTGGGCATCATGGCGGAGATATTCAACCCCGGCCTCATTTTCCCGGGGATAGTCGGCGGCATCTGCCTGCTGCTGGCATTCTACTCACTGGGAGTGCTGCCGGTGAACTACGCCGGTATCCTGTTAATCATATTGGCTTTCGGACTGTTTATCGCGGAGGCGCTGACGCCGGGGTTCGGGCTGTTCTTCGGCGGGGGGATAGTATCTCTGGTGATGGGTTCGCTGCTGCTTTTCCAGGGGGCGCCCCTGCTGTTTCAGGTAGACTGGCGGCTGATCGCCGTGGTTACCGTGCTCGTGGCGGGGGGTCTCGGCTTCATCGCCTGGCGGGCGGTGCAAATCCACCGGAAGCAGGCGGCGTTCGGCCGTGAGGAACTCATCGGCAAGACGGCCACGGTCAGGGAAGCCCTGAATCCGCAGGGGATGGTCTTTTTCAAGGGCGAACGCTGGACGGCTATCTCCGAGGACGGTGAGATAAAGGTCGGCGAAGAAGTCATTATCAAAAGGCTGGACGGCCTGACGCTGTACGTTACCCGCAAGAAATAGTAATATATATTGGCTGGGAGGAAATATTTGCCTGCTCTCATTACTGTCGCCGTCATTATCGTGGCCGTCGTCCTCTACTTCGTCGTTATCTGGACGCTCCGGACCTATCGTAAACAGGTAGCGGCGGGACGTGAAGACCTCATCGGCAAAACGGCGGTGGTGAAAACCGCCCTCGCGCCGAAAGGCATGGTGCTCGTGGAGGGCGAGCGCTGGACCGCCGTTATCGATAAAGGCACCGCCCAGCCGGAAGAAGAAGTAATCGTTACCAGGGTCGACGGACTGAAACTGGCAGTTACCAGGAAACTATAAAGGAGGCAACACACATGACTGGAACCATTATCGGTATCGTTATCGCTGTCATCATCATCCTTATCATCGTCCCCATGTCCGTAAAAATCGTGACGGAGTTCGAGCGGGGGGTAATCCTGCGACTGGGCCGGCTTGTCGGCGCCAAGGGGCCGGGTCTGTTTCTCATCATACCTTTCATCGACCGCATGACCAAGGTCGACCTCCGTGTCGTCACCATGGACGTCCCCTCTCAGGAAGTCATCACCCGGGATAACGTGACGGTGCGGGTCAACGCCGTGGTCTATTTCCGGGTGGTCGACCCCGAGTCGGCTTTCATCAAGGTGCTCGACCACGTGCGGGCGACGTCGCAGATTTCCCAGACGACGCTCCGGAACGTGCTGGGGCAGTCCGAGCTCGACGAGCTGCTGACCAAGCGGGAAAAGCTTAACCAGATGCTCCAGAAAATCATCGACGAGCATACCGACCCCTGGGGCGTTAAGGTCAGTATCGTGGAAATCAAGGAAGTCGAGCTCGCCGAGGAGATGAAGCGCTCGATGGCGGCGCAGGCGGAAGCCGAGCGCGAAAGAAGGGCGAAAATCATCCATGCCGAGGGCGAGTTGCAGGCCTCCGAGAAGCTGGCGCAGGCCGCCGCCATTATCGGGCGCGAAACCGCGACCATCCAGCTGCGGTATCTTTCGACTCTTACCGAGGTTGCCGCGGGCGGCAAGAGCAATACGATAATCTTCCCGCTGCCTCTGGAAATGCTGAAGGCATTCGGGGCGGTCAAGGAAGAACCGAAGAAAATAGAATAATCGATAATCGGGAGGGGGCGAACAGCCCCCTCCTTTTCCTCCCCTTTTATTCCTCTCCTGCATTAGTCCGCATGAAAAGTCGGGCGGCCGGTCATTATCCCTGCTATTGTGCTATCGAAGGAGAAGCGGCATCAATGGAATGGTCGGAGAGAATGAACGCGGCGATAGGCTATATCGAGGACAGCCTGGCGGACGAGCTCAACTTCAGCGAAGCGGCAAAAAAGGCATGCTGTTCACTATTCCATTTCCAGCGCATGTTCTTCGCTACTACCGGCGTGACACCGGCGGAATACGTCAGGCGGCGCCGTCTGACACTCGCGGCACGCGAATTGACCTCCACAAACGCTAAAGTTATCGATATCGGCTTGAAGTACGGCTACGATTCGCCGGACTCGTTCGCAAGAGCATTCCGGAACGTCCACGGCATTACCCCGCAGGCGGCGCGCGAGCCCGGTGTAAAGCTGGCGGCATTCCCGCGTATCTCCTTTAGTATTATATTAAGCGGAGGTATTGACATGGACTATCGGATTGTGGAGAAGCCGACTTTCAGGGTTGCTGGCTTGATACGGAAATTTACAGCCGATGTCCAGCAGAATATGGCTCAAATCAGCCAGTGGTGGGAGGAGTATGGGCCATCACCGGAACACGGGAAGTTGCGAGGTTTTAAGGGAGGTAAACCCGGTGCTATAACCGGGGGTATCGAACTTGGTATCTGCTTCCAGAAAGAAGGTTCGGACGTATGGTATTATGCCATCGCCGTGGAACTGCCGAAAGGCAAATCTCCAAAGCCATATGAAATCCTGGATGTACCAGCATCGACCTGGGGAATATTCGAAACAACATTAGATGAAATCTCGAAATGCTGGCTGCAGATTTTCCAGGAGTGGTTTCCATCTACCGGATACGAACACTCAGGAACACCTGAGATGGAAGTCTATTTACCGGGAGACATGAGTAACCCCAATACCGTATGCCAGAT
>CAYXOZ010000028.1:0-1478 GCA_964467135.1 uncultured Dehalococcoidaceae bacterium | reverse complement strand
CCCAGCGTTACCAGCCTCTTTCGCCATGCTTCAAATATGGACCGGCCATCGGGCAGTATCAGGTAGAGTCTTTCAAATTCAGCGAGCAGCGACCGGATTATTTTTACCCCCCTGTCTTTGCCATGTAAGCTGGTAGCGGTTGACGAAATTTCCGTATGAGCGGCAACCTCCAGGTCCACGTTAATGCCAATCCCCACGAGGGTAAAGGCAACTCTATCCCCCCTCACCTCGTTCTCGATGAGAATTCCGCCCACTTTTTTCCCCTCGATAAGGATGTCATTGGGCCATTTTATCTTCGTTTTTATACCAGCGACTGCCTCGATGCTATGGACGACCGCCAGCGAAGCTATCATGATGAGGTAAGGCAGGCTGGCGATATCCGGATAGAGAACAAGAGACATCGCGATATTGCCCGGGGGAGAAATCCACGTACGCTTGAGCCTGCCCCTTCCCCGGGTCTGCTCTCCCGCGATGATGACGGTGCCGTCCGGCGCCCCGCCCCGCGCCGCCTCACGCGCCGCGTCCATCGTTGAAGGCAGAACGGGAAAGTAGAGGATTTTGCGTCCTATGAATTTCGTCCTGAGGCCGCGCGTGATTGATGATGGGATATTTTCCGCCACGAATAGATGATAAAGTATTAGGCCCGCGGTTAGCAATCGGCGGTCAGCGCCTAGATTTTGACCTGAACGAAGGGGAGTATCTGAATCCCCACGTGGGGCTTGACTTCGAACCTCTGTCCCACCCCACCGTATCTTTCCACGCCGCCGAGCTTGGTCACTTCCAGTATTTTGATCGTACGGTTATCCACCTGCCCCACATCGAGCATGGCGTCGTGGGACTTGAGCTTCAGGTAATAATCGCTGATAGCATAGGCGCGCATGAGCGTTTTACTTTCAAAGACATGGGTGTCCATGGTCAGAACGATAGACCTGCCCTCGCAGAGCTGCTTGCACGACTGGAAAAAGTCCACCTTGAGCGCCGGTTGCAGGCGGGTCATGAATATTGAAGGAGAATCGACGATGACGAGCTTGAACCGCGAGGGGAGGTCGGTAATCTGCTCGATGATAAGGCGGAGGGTCCTTTCCGCATGCCCGACCGGCCCCGTGGGGGCGACCTGATAGATGCGGAAGCGGTCTGTGGCGATATCATGTTGGGTCTCCATGGACATGGAGTCCATCTGGTTGATAAGTCCATCCGCGGTCAAACTGGTGGTAAAATAGGTAACCGTGCTGCCGCGGGCGTTCATCACGCCGTATGCGATATGCTGGCTCAGCGTGCTTTTACCCGTCCCCGGCGCCCCCTCGATGAGCACCAGGGAGTCCTCACGGATACCGCCCCCCAGCGCATCGGCAATATCCTTGATGCCGCTGGTGGCGGGGTCGCTGGTGGTAGTCATGCCTAACACAGGCGTTCAACCTCTGCTTCGCGTATTTTGTTTACTTAAGTTTAATTAAAGTGAGGTAAAGAGGGCATAAACA
>CAYXOZ010000027.1:7723-14668 GCA_964467135.1 uncultured Dehalococcoidaceae bacterium | reverse complement strand
CGGAGCTTTTTAGCCACCCTGGCGCAGTTCTTCCCGAACTCCCACACTATCCGCATCCCCTCCTCGTCCTTCGCCGCCTCACCCTTCTCCCACCCGAAAGCCACGTTCCAATATATCGAGCCGGGGTTAACCATGCCGCTGATATGGAACCAGAAAAGGAGCTCGGCGAAGGTAAAGTTCTGGCCGGCGCGCCGCGCCACCACCAGCGGGCCGCCCACCTTGCCCGCGTATTTACCCCGGGATATATAGCCCGCCCGCTCCAGCAAGCCCTTCACCAGCGCCGTAGCGGACCCGAAGTACACCGGCGAGCCGACGACAATAATATCGGCGGCCAGCATCTTTTTATGTATCGGCTGGAGGCCGTCCTCTATCGAGCATTCGCCGGGGTGCTCGAAACAGTAGCCGCAAGCGTTACATCCCCGGATATCGAGACCCGCCAGCCGCACCAGCTCCGTCCCGATGCCTTCTTCCTCGATAGCTTTAAGGCAATGCGCCGTCAATATTTCCGTATTGCCGCCCTTCCTGGGGCTGCCCACGATGCCGATAGCTTTTAACATAGACCTCCTACTACCTGACGTACAGCTTATGTTGCTTGATATACTCCGCCACCGGCCGGGGGACAAAACGGTCGATAGATTTACCCCCCGCGACCATCTCCCGTATTTCCGTGGCGCTGATGTCCAGTCGGGGTTTTTCCAAGCAGACGAGCTTCCCGCAAATACCGGGGACTTTTTTTTCCAGAGCCTTGATATCCGGTCGCTGCCAGCCCGGGCGGGGCACAGCCACCAGGTAGCACATCGAGAGGAGGCGGTCCGGCTCCCGCCAGTCGCCGATCTGTGCCAGGCTGTCCCAGCCCAGGATAAAAAGGAGCACGTCTTTACCTTCACGCTGCCGGTAAAGAGCCGCGATAGTATCAACAGTGTAAGACGGGCCGGGGCGGTCTATCTCCAGCGTCGACACCTTAAGATAATGCCGACCAGCAGTCGCCAAGCGCAGCATTTCAAGACGGTCCGCCGCGGGCGCAACCCGTTCCTTTTTCTCCGACACCGGCAGGCCCGCCGGCACCATAATTACTTCCGCCAGGCCGAGGGCCTTCCTCGCCTCTTCCGCCATGGCGATGTGCCCCCGGTGGACGGGGTCGAACGTGCCGCCGAGCACGCCTATCTTCATTTACGCTTCTCCGGCGGGAACCATTCCCAGGCGAGCTCTCCCAGGCGGACTTTATCCCCCGCCTTCACGCCTGCTTTCTCCAGCGCTTTATTGATGCCCAACCGCTTGAACTGGTAATCGAGCTGCCAGCGCAACTCGGCGGGAGTAACGCCCACCCCGCCCTTGATACGCCCCAACTCCGGAGCCTCGATGACGAACTCATTCCCCGCTTTCCTCACGCTGACCTTTGCTTCTCGAGGTTGGGGGCGGAACACCTTCAGCGGCAGCTTTTCTCTTTCAGGCTGCTCCCCCACAGACTCAGTTTTTAACACCTTCAATGCTTCTTTCATCAGGCCTTTTACGCCCTCGCCGGTCGCCGCCGAGATACCGCAAGCTTTAATGCCAGCGGCGGCAAGCTCGCGCAAAATGGCATCCAGTCGCATATTCACTTCGGGCAAATCTATCTTATTAACGACCACTATCTGGGGTCGACGCGCCAAGGCGGGGTCATAGAGCGCCAGCTCCTCATTGACCCTGAGCATATCATCGATGGGCGACGCCGTGTCGCCACCGAGCAGGTGTATCAATATTTTAGTGCGCATGGCGTGCCGGAGGAAGTCGAACCCAAGGCCCTTGCCGAGGTGCGCCCCGGCAATCAAACCCGGTATTTCCGCCAGAGTAAAGCATTCCAGGCCGATTTCCACCACGCCCAAGGCCGGCTCGAGGGTGGTAAAGGGATAGCCGGCTATTTTTGGTTTTGCTGCGGATGCCGCGGCCAAGAGGGTAGACTTGCCCGCGTTAGGATACCCGATAATACCGACATCCGCAATCAGCCTCATGTCCAGGCGGACGGTCTTTTCCTCACCGGGCTCGCCCGCCTGGGCGATTTTCGGGGACTGGTTGGTCGACGACTTGAATCGGGAGTTACCCCAGCCTCCCCTGCCCCCTTTAGCCACCACCACCCGGTCGCCCGATCCGGCGAGGTCAGCCGCCAGCCACTTCTCACCGTCTTCCTCTACGGTCACGAGAGTACCGGGCGGCACCGGCAACACGAGGTCGACGCCGTCACTACCGTGCCGGTTATTACCGCTGCCGTCCTTGCCATCCGCGGCGCGTTGAATTCTTTTCTGCCGGTACCTCCTCAGGCTATCTTCCGCACCACTGGCGCGCACGATAACGTCCCCACCCTTACCACCATCGCCACCGTCCGGCCCACCGTACGGGATGAACTTCTCCCGGTGGAAAGCCACCACACCATCGCCACCGTCACCGGCTTTCACTCTTATGCTCGCCCTGTCATACATGCTATTCTCATTTTTTTATATTTATAATGATTATACAACAGTATATGATAATGTATTTTTTAATAAAAAGACTAATAATAACCGGCGATAGCACGATTCCATTTTTTAGCGTTTTCACTATACCTGAAGAGCGGTCTAAATTCAAAAAAAGCATAAAATAACCAATAAAAAATCGATAAAAAACATCAATTAAGACGCAAAATATCACCAAAGTGCGGGCGGGATTTAAAGCTGAAAAAGTAGAAAAAAGTTATATTAATAATATTACCAGAAATAAGGGGAGAGGAGCTAGCTGAAGGGTTTCTAGCGATGGAGGCTCTGCTGGATGTCCCTGACCTTACGTTTGAGATAAGGGCTTTTTTCGATGTTGCCAGCGATAAGCTTGCAGGCGGCCGTCACGGAGGCGGCATCGCGGTGGCCGAGGGCCTGCCCGATCTGCGCCAGGGAGAAGTTGGTCTCCTGCCGGATAAGATACATCGCCAAACGACGCGCCAGGGCGGTGTCCTTGTCCCTCTTTTTCCCCGCCAGCTCCTCGCCAGCGATTTGAAAGCTCTCAGACACGGCCCGGATGATGACGGAGGGGGTAATATCCCCGGGGGCGAACTCTCTGGCACCGACATTCTCGAGGGCTTTCAGAGCGGTTTCCACCGTGGCATTAACCCGGAGCAGTTTAGCGTAGGCGATCACCCGGTTTAAGGAGCCTTCCAGGAGCCTGACATTGGGCCGAGCGTCCCGGGCAATAAGCTCGAGGACATCATGGCCGACCGCGGCGCCACGCTGTTTTGCCTTGGACTGTAATATGGCAAGCCGGGTCTCGTAGTCGGGCGGCTGGATATCGACAATGAGGCCCCACTCAAAACGCGAGCGGAGGCGCTCCTCGAGGAGGGGCATCGACTTCGGGGGGCAGTCGCTGGTGATAACGATTTGCCGGTTAGTATTATGGAGCTCGTTGAAGGTGTGGAAAAAGCTCTCTTCCGTCTGCTCCTTGCCGCCGATGAACTGGATATCGTCGATAAGCAGCATGCCGATACTGCGGTACTTGTTGCGGAACTCCTCGGTGGTCCTTTCACGGAGGGCGCTGAGGAACTCGTTGGTAAACTGCTCGGCGCTGGCGCAGATGACGTTGATATGGTTGGCGGCGGCCGCCTGCCCGATGGCGTGCAGGAGATGGGTCTTGCCGAGGCCGGCGCCGGAATGGATAAAGAGGGGATTATAGCTGCGGCCGGGGTTCTGGGCGACGGACAGCGCCGCAGCGCGCGCCATGCGGTTGCCGGCGCCTTCCACGAAGTTGTCGAAGACATAGTCCGGGTTGAGCCGGGTATATGACGGCGGGGCGGGAGGTATCGGGGATTCGGGGGAGCCGGCGGCGGGAAAAGGCGATTTACCGTCGACCTGAAAGACCACCTGGACACCGGGCGCGGTCAGCCCGGCGAGGGCTTTTTCGATGAGGGAGCGCTGGTTCTTTTCCAGGTATTCGGCGGCGAAGGTATTAGGCACACCGACAACGAACTTTCCATCCCGGTAGCTGAGGCCGACGGTCTTGCTCAGCCAGGTGCGGTAGTTAGCCTTGCTTATCTGGATTTGCAGCTCGCCCAGGGCGGTCTCCCAGATTTCAAGGGGCGAACGGGCGCGAATAGATTCCATTTTTTATTTATATGTCCGCCGTTTGGCGCAGCGCGGGCAAAAAAACCCCCTATCCTGTTTTAAGTCACAAGCCAGCCTTGTTTTGTATCTGGATTTCCTGCCGGTTCCGGCAGGTTCTGCGGAGCAAAGTGTTAATAATCGTTTAAATCATTAACACCACCATAGGATACAACCGCCCGACAAATTTTGTCCAGTCGGAAACCAGCCGTTTTACTGCCGTTTTTGCCCTTGCGAAAATGATTTTTAACCAACAATAACTCATGCCATCTCATAATAACTGCCTTTTTTGACGCTTTTCAGGGGTTGCCAGCCTATAAAAAAATTAGTTGTTGAAAAATTTAATAAATGTTAAAATTTTGGCGTCCGGAGGTATAAAATTGCGTATTGTTTTCATGGGTTCACCGGCGTTTTCCATACCGACGCTGGAAGCCCTTGTGGTCAACGGTTATGAAATCGCGGCGGTGTATACCCAGCCGGATAAACCCGCGGGGAGGGGGCGCGCCCTGGAGGTGCCCGCGGTCAAAGACGCCGCGCGGCGACTGGGCCTGACCGTGGTGCAAACGCCCGGGTTCAGGTCGCCCGGGGCGCTGGAAGAGCTCAGGGAATTCAAGCCCGACGTCATTATTATATGTGCCTTCGGGCAGATTTTGCCGCAAGCGGTCCTGGACATACCGCCTCTGCAATGTCTTAACATCCACTTTTCGCTGCTGCCGCGGCACCGGGGGGCCTCGCCGGTGGCCGCCGCCATACTGGACGGAGACGAATTCACCGGCGTGAGCGTCCAACTGGTCAGGAAGAAGCTGGATACCGGGCCGGTGCTGACGACCGCCGCGGTACCTGTATTCCCCGCGGACAACACCGGCACATTGACGGGAAAGCTGGGGATAATCGGCGCGCATCTAATCCAGGAAGCCCTGGAAGGGTGGCAGCGGGGTGAAATAAAACCTATGCCGCAGGATGAAAGAATAGCGAGCTATTTCCCGAGGGTGAAAAAAGAGGATGGGGAAATCGACTGGAGCCTGCCGGCGACGGCAATCTGGCGGCGGGTACGCGCCTTTTACCCCTGGCCGGGATGCTTTACCAGGTGGCGGGGCAAAATGCTGAAAATAGTCGAGGCGGTCCCCCTGGAAAAAGGGTCGGCCGAAATCGGGAAAGTAGCGGCGATATCCGGCGGGGAAACGGCGCTGGGCATCGGCACCGGCGAAGGCTGGCTGGGCATTATAAAATTACAGCTGGCCGGAAAAAAAGTAATGACCGCCGCCGAGTTCCTGAGGGGGCAGCGGGATTTTATCGGGTCGGTGCTGCCTGGCTAACATGAGTACGCATTAGAGCAATTGCGCATTTACGCAGTTGAGTAATTACGCCTGTAATCAGGAGGTAAAGAACCTTGCCGCAGAATATGGATAAGTTCGAGACGCTGGTGGAAATCATCGCCAAGCTGCGCGCCCCGGACGGATGCCCCTGGGACAAAGAGCAGACCCACCGGACGCTGCGGGCCAACCTCCTTTCCGAGTGTTACGAGGTGCTTGAGGCGCTGGACAACGGCGTCCCCACCGAGCTCTGCGAGGAGCTGGGCGACCTTTTACTACAGATTGTTTTACACGCCCAGATAGCCAAAGACGAAAAAGAGTTCGAGATAGGAGACGTCATCAAGGGCATCGCCGCCAAGATAGTACGGCGCCACCCGCACATCTTCGGGACGAAAAAAGTCAAAAACGCCGAGGAAGTAATGCATAACTGGGAACATCTGAAAAGGGAGGAGAGGGAGGCGGGCGCCTCGGCGCTGGAGGGCGTGCCTAAAGAAATGCCGGCGCTGGCCTACGCCTACGAAATATCGCGCCGGGCGGTCCGGGTGGGCTTCGAATGGGAGAACATCGAGGGCGTCATCGACAAGCTGGCGGAAGAAATAACAGAAATCAAGGACTCAATCGGCCGTGAAGAAAAAGAAAAAGAGTACGGCGACCTTTTATTTACGCTCGTCAACGTAGCCCGGTGGGAGGGCATCGACCCGGAGGCGGCGCTGCGGGAAGCAAACCGAAAATTTTTCAAACGTTTCAGCCATATGGAAAAGCTCTGCCACGAGCGGGGCCTGGATTTTGCCGCGCTTTCCTTTAAAGAGAAAGACGACCTCTGGGAGGAGGCAAAGCGGGGGGCGGAGAAGCAAGATAACACAAACATATAGACATATATATGTTTATATGTTAATATTAACGCGAGGTGATACGAATGACACTGACAAAAGCTAAAAAGAAACAACAATCAAATCTGAAGCGGACGACTATTTTTCTCACCGAAGCGCACCGGGAACAGCTAAGGCGCCTCGCGTACGAGAAACGCACCTCGATGGCAAATCTTATACGGGAAGCAGTGCTGGAAATGCTCGAAGACGACGAGGACATCCGGGCGATTGAGGAAGCAGAAGCTGAAGGTAAACAAGGATACATTACGCTGGAAGAGGCCGACCGCAGATGGAGAGAAACGCATAAACAGTGAAGTACAAAGTCGTACTCAGTCGCGACGCTGAAAAAGCTTATCAGCACCTGAACACAGGAGACTTTCTCGCCGTTTCCAGGGTAATACATTCGCTCGGAGACGAACCCTGGCCGACCAGCGCCGGTTCAGTACGTTCCGCGAGAAACAAGGGTAAAAACTATTACCGGATAAGAGTAAGAGACTACCGGGTCATATATTCCGTAGACAACGAAAAAACGATGGTGTACGTGGAAAGAATAGCCCGCCGCAGTGAGAAGACCTATCGGGGACTTTGAGAATGGTCGGGGCGAGCAGGTTTGAACTGCTGACCTCTTGGTCCCGAACCAAGCGCGCTACCAGACTGCGCTACGCCCCG
>CAYXOZ010000027.1:3199-7623 GCA_964467135.1 uncultured Dehalococcoidaceae bacterium | reverse complement strand
TGATACGGCAAACCTGCTTTTTTCGGTTCTCTTTACCTCGGGCTGATTCTTCAACTCACCCCCTTAATCCCCCTCTCAAACAGATTCCATGTTAAGTGTTCGAATAGTGTTGTGTTTGAGAGGGGGAGAGAATTTGAGAGGGGGCGGAGCCCCCTCTCTCCTTAACTCCCCTCTTCAGCCATCAATATTTCTGGAAACTCCCCCGAGACTCTGGCTGGAGAGGGGATAAAGGGGTGAGGTCATGAGAGAAAAATACATGAAAATCGTGGCTTCCGCGATAAATGAGCAATGTCTATTCACCTTTATTGTTTACGGATAATTAACAGCTTTTTAATGAAAATTTATGCTTGGTTCACTTTGCCGATAGTAAAATTAAGTTGTCAATTGTAACGAAAATTGAGTTTCGGGGCGAAAACCCGTGTATTTCGCCATTAGGAGTGACCTGAATGGGAGCTGATAAGAAAGCTGCTAAAACAGAAACACGCGGGTTGGCGCCGGTCACGATGGTAGAGGGAAACGCCGGCCCGACCAACGACCGGCCGGAACCGGTTACCGGCAGCGCCAACCGCATGTGGCAGGAACCGCGGATTGCCCGGCTGATAAGCAGGCTGATTAGCGGCGAAATCGAGCGCATCGAACCGGAAATCGACCTCTGCCTCAGAGACGGTTTCCGGTACAGCGAGGCGGACAGCATCCTGGGGACCTCCGGCAAAGAGACGTACCTGATACTGGAGTCGATAGCTAAAGAAGGGCTGCTGTTGAAACAGGACTTCCGTAAACTGCTGGTCAGTCCGACCGGTTCGGTCCAGCTGATGCCGGTGGAACGATGCCCGTACTGCGATTCCGAGCAGGTCACGCGCGGTCAGCTCGTCGAACATTTTAACTGCGGCCACATCGGACTGGAAGAAGAGTACATTTCGGGGCTCAAGCAGGTCTGCCCCAAGTGCCGCCGCGAGCTCAAGCTCATCGGCACGGACTATCGCAAACCCGGGGCGCGCTATGTCTGCAACGGCTGTCATGAGATATTCGCCGCGCCCGCCATAAAATGCCGCTGCCTGAAAACGGGCGAGGTCTACCCGCTGGAAGAGCTCCGCCATGTTTTTCTCTATTCCTTCCATCTCAACGAAGCACACCGGAAGCGTCTCGAATTCGAGTTCGAGCCGAAAAAGCAACTCATCGACTACCTCGAACGTCTCGGCTACACCGTAGAGGAATCGGTCAAGGTGCAGGGAAAGTCCGGGGCGACCCATACCATCGACCTCCTGGCGAGCGTCGCCGACCCCATCACCAGACACAGCGTCGCCGTGGGGATTCTCGCGGCGGCCAACGACGAGACCGAAGTAAATATCGACGCGCTTTTCAGCTTCGACAGCAAGATATACGATACCGGCATCGACAGCAAAATGGTCATCGCCGTGCCCCGGCTCACCCAGGAAGCCGCGAAATTCGCCGAAAGGCAGAGCATCAGGGTCTATAGCCTCGACGAGCTGAGGAATCTGTCCTCGCGCCAGACCGGTCCCGCCGAAGAGTCGCCCGCGGCAGTGAAGAAAATCACACCGGACCTGGCCAAGCTCGGGCCCAGGGGCTGGCTGAGGTGGTTCCTGGAGGAAAAAGGCTACCGCGTCGAGGAAAAGTATAAGCTCAAGGGAAGGTCCGGCACCGAGCACGTCCTGGATTTTTACGCCCAGAAAGACGACGGCATCATGAACCACACCATCGCGGCCTGCATTTTCCCGAACGAGGAACACCAGGCTAACAATAACATCGCGGTCATTAAGTTCGACTCCGCCGCTTACGACGCCGGTATACGGGACAAGGTCATTATCAGCGTCCCCCGGCTGGGCAAAGAGGCCCGGCAGTTCGCGGATTACCAGCGCATCAAAATTATCGAAGCCAGAGACCTGGCGGATTTCTCCCGGCAGTACCTGAATAACGCTACCAGGGCCGACGCCGCACGCCGATAAGCCCGCCAAGCGGGTGAGAAAAATGTTCAAGACAAGTATCATCACCGCCCTTATCATCGGCCTCTTCGTGGGTTTCCTGGTACTGATGCCTTCGCGGCAATCTTACATTTCCTATGTCGTAGGTATCAGCCTGGCGCTATTAATTATCGTCCACTTCATAATATCCGCCCGTGACAAGAAAAAGCGTATCGGCAGGCTGGCGTTCTGGATACCGGTAGTGAGTCTTTCCTGCCTCTTCTTTTTCCTGCCGGTGGCCTTCGCCGCCGCCCTGCATTTCTGGGGAGAATTATCCATATTTTCCTGGATATTGTTGCTCAGCCTGACGCTAGTTTTGTATTTGAACTTCCTGACCCTCCCCCTGGTTATTTACCACAAGCTCCGCGAGGGGAGGAAGTCGGCTGCTTACACGCACCTGCCCTCCGTCAGCGTGCTGATTCCCGCCTTTAACGAGGAAAAAGTCCTGGCCAGGACCATCGAGACGGTCATCGAAGCTTCGTACCCCGGCAAAGAGGTCATCGTCATCGACGACGGCTCGGCCGACCGCACCTACCAGATAGCTCAAGGCTTCAGCGGGAGGGGGGTCAAAATAATCCACCGTCCCAACGGGGGCAAGGCTTCCGCCCTGAACCATGGCCTGCTCTTCGCCCGCGGCGAAATCATCATCATCGTCGATGCCGACAGCCAGGTGTGCAAAAGCACGTTCCTGGAACTCGTCCAACCGTTTAAAGACCCCGAGGTAGCCGCCGTGGCGGGGAACATCAAGGTACTGAACCGGGACAACTGGCTGACGCGGTGCCAGGCCCTGGAATATATCGCCAGCATCAATATTTTCCGTCGCGCTTTCGACGTCTTCGGCAGCGTTACCGTGGTGCCCGGCGCCCTGGGGGCATACAGGAGGGAAGTCCTCGAAAGCGGCGGCCTGTACGACCCAGATACGCTGGTCGAGGACTTCGACGTGACCATCAAAGCCCTCAAATCGGGCAAGGTAGTGCAGGCGAGCAGCCTGGCGGTCTCTTACACGGAAGCGCCGCACACAATCACCGAGCTGGTCAAACAAAGGCAGAGATGGTACCGGGGCAACTTCCAGGCCCTTTGGAAGCACCACGACGCGGCGCTCAACGCCAGGTACGGTTTTCTGCAAAAGCTGTCCTTTCCTTTCATGATTCTGTCCATGACCTTTTTACCCCTGGCCGGTCTATTTAATATCGCGGCTATTGTTTTAGCTATCGCGGCCGGCGACGGCCTGATGCTGCTGACGTCCTTCCTCTTTTTCTGCGTGCTCCAGTTCCTGATATCGCTTCAGGCGCTGCAACTGGACAATGAAGACTGGAAGCTGGCCTTCTACGCCCCGCTGTTCATCATCGGCTACAAGCACCTGTGTGATTTCTTAATCGTGAAGAGCCTCGTCGACGTGCTTTTCCGCCGGAAACTTAAATGGGCCAGCGTCCGGAGGCTAGGGGCGGAAGTATCAGAAAAAGTACTGTACAAAAACGCCTGAGGAGAACAACTGAGGAACACGTTATGCATCGATAATCATGGAGGAAAGCGGTATTGCGCAAGCTCATCATTGTTTTAAGCATAGCAGGCCTCGTGTTTAGCGCCGGCTGTTTTCCTGCCGCCGGAGCAAGACCACAGCCCCTGCCGGCGCCGACTTTAACCCCGGACTCCCGGCTGGTCGCCATCTTTTTCGATGATGCCTATCAAAATCAGTACGAAGCAGCGCTGCCGGTCCTGGTGAAGTACGGTTTCCGGGCCACCTTCGGCGTCATCACCGAAAGCATCGGCGAGGGCGAGGGGTTGTGGAAATACATGGGAAAAAAAGAACTGAAGGAGCTGGCGGGTTACGGCATGGAGATAGCTTCTCACACGATAAGTCACCCCCATATCACCGAAAAGCTCTCCGACCAGCAGCTACGCCGGGAGATTTTCGACTCCAAGCGGGACCTGGAAAAAATGGGTTTTACCGTGAGCACGATGGTCTACCCATATTACGAGTATAGTGAGAAGGCGATTGAGTACGTCCGCGAAGCCGGCTATGTGTGTGCCCGGGCCGGCTGGCCCGAAATTGAGGTTTTTGACCTTACCAGCGGGGACCCCGACGCCAGGTTTAGAATCCCGTCCGAGCAAATTTTCAGCCAGGACCTGGCGGGCTTTCAAAAGATTGTCGATAAGGCGAGCCGCAATAAAGTGGTATGTCTGGTATATCACCTTATCTCCGATACCGGCCCCGAGATGACCTCGACCAAGGCGGCCAATTTTTCCGAGCAGATGTATTATCTCCACGAGAACGGCTTTACCGTGGTCCTGCTTTCCGAGCTACTCAAACAATAACCTCAATTAAAGTCCATTTTGATGCTCTACTCACCCCCTTATTCCCCCTCTCAAACAGGGTTATCACTGACGCTCGCAATATATGATGTTTGAGAGGGGGAAAGAACATAAGAGGGGCTTTGCCCCTCT
>CAYXOZ010000027.1:0-3099 GCA_964467135.1 uncultured Dehalococcoidaceae bacterium | reverse complement strand
CGGACATCTTTAGAGCTGGCGAAAACCCCCAACCTGGACAGGCTGGCGGGGGAAGGCTACGGCGGCCTGGCGCGCACCGTTCCCGAGGGGATGGAGCCGAGCAGCGCCTGCGCCTGCATGTCCGTAATGGGCTATGACCCCGTGAAATATTACAGGGGGCGAGCTTCAATCGAGGCCCGGAGCATGGGTATTGATATCGGCCCGGGCGAGGCGGTGTTCCGCTGTAATCTGGTCACGATCAGCGACAGAAAGATGGGCGACTACTCCGCCGGGCATATAAGCTCTCCAGAGTCCCAGCTCATTATAGGGACTTTAAACCAAAAGCTGGGAGGGGGCGGAATAAAGTTTTTCTCCGGCGTGGGCTACCGGCACATATTGAAAATCATGGGACACGAAGAGACTTTAAAAGCCGTCTGTACCCCGCCCCACGATATCCCCGCGAAACCGGTGCGGGAATACCTGCCGCGGGGAGAGGGCAGTGAATTTTTACGGGACCTGATGGCGCGCGCGGCGTCAGTCCTTAAAGACCATCCGGTCAATATCGCGCGGCGGCGGCGCGGGGAGCTACCCGCGACGGATATCTGGCTCTTCTGGGGCAGCGGGCAACTGCCGCCGATGCCGAGCTTTAAAGAAGCCTACGGCCTGAGTGCCGCAATGACGTCAGGAGTCGACCTGCTGCGGGGGCTGGGAAAAATGGTCGGGATGGAGATACTTGACATAAAAGGAGTAACCGACGGAGTCGATAACGACAACGCCGGGCAGATAGACGGGGCGCTGGAGGCGTTAAAGAAACACGACCTGGTCGTGGTACACATCGAAGCGCCGGACGAAGCCGGCCACGGCGGTCATATCGAGGAAAAAGTCAAAGCCATTGAAAAAATCGATAAAGAGGCGGTCGGCCGTCTGCTTAAATATAAAGGCGAGCTGCGCGTCCTTGTAATGCCGGACCACCCCACGCCCGTCGCCGTGCGCACGCACACGCCCGACCCCGTGCCGTTCCTGATATGGGGCAAGGGGGTCAAAGCCAACGGGGTCAAGAGATTCACCGAGGCCGAGACCAAGAAGACTGGCGTTTTCATCGGGGAAGGGTATAAAATAATGGGGAAATTGGTGGGGGGATTTTGAGACCCTGCCCTGTAAATTCAAGGCGTGCCGGATACCCGAGAAGATCAGGAATGAAGACATAAGGAGATTGCCACGTCGTCCCGATTCGTGGGGGAGTAAAAGGCTCATCGGGACTCCTCGCAATGACAGGGTTAGCGCAATTGCGCAATTGAGTAAATACGGAGAAACGCAAATATGGCTTTAATCGTTCAGAAATACGGCGGGTCGTCGGTGGCGGACGCGGAAAAAATCAAAAACGTCGCCCGGCGCATCATCGAGACCCATAAAGCCGGCAACAAGGTAGTGGTGGTCGTCAGCGCCATGGGCGACACCACCGACGACCTGATAAAGCTCGCCTACCAGATTAACGAGTTCCCGGACAAGCGCGAGCTCGACATGCTCCTCTCCACGGGAGAGGTGGTCGCCAGCACGCTCCTGACCATGGCTTTACAGGGCATGGGGCACGCCGCCATCAGCCTCACCGGCTCGCAGGCGGGCATCCGCACGGACAACTCGCACAGCAGCGCCAGGATAACCAATATCGAGCCTGCGCGTATCGTCAAGGAGCTGGAGAAGGGCAATATAGTCATCGTGGCCGGCTTCCAGGGGATGACCGAGGACTTCGACATCACCACGCTGGGGCGGGGCGGCTCGGACACTACCGCCGTGGCGCTGGCCGCCGCCCTCAAAGCTGCCCGGTGCGAAAGATACACCGATGTTGACGGGATATATACTACCGACCCCCGTCTATTGAAAGAAGCCCGCAAGCTCGCGGACATAAGCTACGAAGAAATGCTCGAGATGGTCACCTACGGCTTTAAAGCCATCCACCCCCGCGCCGTCGAGCTGGGCGAGCTGTATAACGTCCCCATACTGGTCGCTTCCAGCTTCAATAACAACCCCGGCACGTTGATTCACAAAGAGGTGTCTATGGAAATACGCAATAAAGTCAGAGGCATCGCCCACGACCTTGACGTGGCGACGATTACGGTGGTCGGCGTCCCGGACCACCCCGGTATCGCCGCGAGCATCTTCATGCCGCTGGCGGAAGCCGGCATCAGCATCGATACCATCGTCCAGAACGCCAGCGTTAAAAAGATAACCGACCTCACTTTCACGGTGGCGCAGAGCCAGCTGGGGGCGGCGATGGCGGTCGTCGAGCCCATCGCCCGGTCTATCGGCGCCCAGAAGTGCATCGGCGACCCCAAGTGGGGCAAGGTAAGCATTATCGGGACGGGCATGCAGAACGCCCCGGGCTACGCCGCCCGGATGTTCGATACGCTCAGCAAAGAGAACATCAACATCCAGCTCATCACGACTTCCGAAATCAGGATAACCTGCATCATAGAAGAAGCCCGGGTCAAAGACGCCGTGCGCGCTTTACACCGGGCTTTCGAGCTGGACAAAGATGGGTAAGGGAGAAATCCTAAACTCTAAGCACTAAATCCTAAACCCTCTCCCCACTGTTTAGAGTTTAGATATTAGTATTTAGAGTTTATACCGCTACAACTTCTTTGACTTCCGGGATTTCCTGCTTCAGGATTTTTTCAATACCGTTTTTCAGGGTCAGCTTGGACATGGGACAGCCGGCGCAGGCGCCGACGAGCTTTACTTTGACCGTGCCGCCTTCTACCCCGATCAACTCAACGTTACCGCCGTCTCTTACCAGGTACGGGCGCACTTTATCGAGGACGTCTTTGACCTTTCCCTCGGCCCCGTTTTCTTTCACTTTGTCTTGCATTTTAGGTTGAACTCCTTTAAAATTTATAAAGCCTCTATTTAGATTGTAGCTATTGCCGGGACGATTGTCAACGGGGCATTTCTTTGATAAAACCCCCTTGTATGACGTACCTCACTGGTGTAGAATAGGTTAATTTTAAAATTTCAGTAATATTTGGGGACTTCGATGACACGTGACGACGAAAAACAATTACGATACAAGCAGCAGCGCAGCAAGGAGGCCATCGACCTGGCGATGCAGGCGCGCTGGCAGGA
>CAYXOZ010000026.1:11228-14776 GCA_964467135.1 uncultured Dehalococcoidaceae bacterium | reverse complement strand
ATGGAAGGCTGGGACTTCCCCATCCGCCAGCCGGTGGTGCCGCCCGCTTTCGAGCGCAAGAACAAGGTGGAAGCCCTGTGGGAAATCGCCGATAGGCTGGGCATGAGGGAAGAGATGAACCGCTATTACAACGTCTACTTCTCCAGCTTCGGCGGTGAGGCGCTTATCAGCGGCGATATCGCCAGCGTCAGGGACGTGAAGCGTATCGACCCCTCTAAAGTGACCGAGCTTATCAAACCCGACGAGAAGATAACCTACCCCGAGATGATGAACCGCGCGTTCAAATTCTACTTCGGGGAAAAGCACGGCCTGGACTACGTCGCCGAGCACGGCACCGTCCACTGGCCCAAGACGGCTAAGGAAGCCTACTGGCGCTGGTACGTCGATGTCCGCATCCCCATCTACATGGAGCACATCGCCGAGCTTAAAGAACAAATCATGGAAAATGCCAAGAAGCCCGGCTTGGAGCTTGAATGGGAGCAGTTCACACCGCTTATCAGCTACTTCCCGGCCCAGGTATCCAGGGAAGAAACCGATGAGTTTGACCTTTATAGCTTCTCCTACCGCGATATCCTCCATAACGGCACCTACACCATGGAGATGCCCTGGCTGGATGAGGTAAGCCAGCTCAACCCGTACACCTACAACATCACCATGAACGAGGACACCGCTAAGAAGAAAGGCTTAAAAGACGGCGACCTCATCTGTCTGGAGTCGTCCTACGGGCGCAAGACCACCGGCACCCTGAAAACCATGCAGGGCCAGCACCCCAAGACCATAGCCATCTCCGCCTGCTCCGGCGCCTGGGCTAAGGGGGCGCCCATCGCTTACGGCAAGGGCACCAACTTCAACATCCTGCTGGAGTCGGACGCCAAGCACGCCTGCCCGGTCTGCTGGAGTCAGGAAACCGCCACCATGGTAAAAGTCTACAAGATCGACCACCGCATCGAGTTCGATAAAGCCGGTGGTCCGACACTGGATAAAGCAGGAGGTCAGAAAAAATGAGATGGGGAATGGCAATCGAACTGAAAAGGTGCATCGGCTGCAATGCCTGCGTGCTCGCCTGTAAAGCCGAGCACTTCGTCCCGCCGAATATTTTCTGGAACCGGGTGCTCATCGGCGAGAAGGGCAAGTACCCCAACGTCACCAAGCTCATCTACTCGGTGAGGTGCAACCAGTGCGCCGACCCCAAGTGCGTTAAGGTCTGCCCTACCGGCGCCACCCAGCAGCGGCCCGATGGCATCGTCTGGATTGACGAGACCAAGTGCGTCGGCTGCCGCTACTGCATGGTCGCCTGCCCTTACCAGATGCGCTCGATGTACGAGTCCGAAGATGCGCAGTATTTCCCGGGGCAGGAGCTCACAGAGCACGAAAAGATAGGGAAGATACTCTATCCCCACACGCCGGGCGTCGTGCAGAAGTGCGTTTTTTGCAAAGAACGGATCGACTCCGGCATGGCGCTGGGGCTGAAGCCGGGCGTCGATAGGGACGCCACGCCCGCCTGCGTTATTGTCTGCCCGACCAAGGCCATACACTTCGGCGACCTCGACGACCCCAATAGTGAAATTAACCGGGTCATTAAAGAGAAACACGGCCACCCGTTCCATCCCGAGTTTGACACGCAGCCGTCGATTAACTTTATCGATTAATCGGGGAGGTATCGAGAAATGATTCAGAGAAAACCGTACGAGTTCATGGTCAAGTACCAGCAGCAGAAAGACTGGATAGACGGCCGGGGCAACTTCATCGCTTTTGCCTTCTTCCTGGGAGGTATCGCCGGAGGTCTATTCTTGGCTTCCGCATACTTTGATAACTTGCTGGGAATATTCATCGCATTCTTGCTTACCGGCCTTATGGGTGTATCTTATATGTTTCACCTTACTCATCCCATACGATTCTGGCGGATGGTGGTGAGACCCGGCACGTCCTGGATTTCCCGTGGATTCACCTTTATCATGTTGTTCGGTTTCTTTACCGTGATAACGATGATATTGATGCAATGGGCGCCGGATGCTACCGCCGCTATCACTACATTTAAGGTATTAGCCGGTATCTTCGCCTTCGCGCAGTCGATATATACCGGGTTCGCCGTGAGCTATGTCAGTGCCATCAAGGTCTGGAACTCGGCCATCGTGCCGCTGCTTTTCGTTACCTGCGGTCTGACCGGCGGCCTGGCGATCCTCCTGGCTATCATGATGGGGCAGGATAGCTCGCAGATTGTACAGCTGGAGAATATCATCCGCGTGGTGCTGATTGCCCTGGCGGTAATCATCGGCGTGTACCTCTGGAACACCACCTACAGCAGCGCCGCGGCTAGAGACGCTGTGAAGAGGCTGATAGGCGGCAGCCTGGCGCCGCTCTTCTGGGTGGGGGTTTTCCTGTTCGGCATCATCATACCGGTTGTTATATCACTGGCCACAATTGGGATGCATGAACCGGCGGCCGGACTCCTGGTTACGGCCGTCGTCAGCGAGATCATCGGCGGGCTGGCTTTACGTTTCGCTATTCTTAAAGCGGGCATGTATACGCCGCTTCTTCCGGCGGACTAAATCCGCAACTCAATAATAGACTCCGGAGGGGGGCGAAAAGCCCCCCTTCTTTTTTATTCTGTGTGTTTTTGGTTGCTTTTCTACGCTCACCCCCTTAATCCCCCTCTCAAACAGATTCATTAACAAACGCATTCTCTTACTGTTTGAGAGGGGGAAGGAAGAGAAGAGGGGTGAAACCCCTCTTAGACGCCCGGTTATGAAAACATCAGTTACCGTCTGGGGAGCGACGTATCCTTTTTGACAGAATAGCATTGTATTTTACCGTTTTTTGGTGCATTATAGGTGTGATACGGAATAGTGCGTAATTCGCGGAAAAATTTAGCGGGCTTGCCATAACTCTAAAAACGAATACTTTGGATATCGTAGCTAACTTAACATATATTGAAAAACAAATATGCGGGTTTTGTTGCTGACTTACCATAAATTAAAAAACAAATAATAGCTATAAAATTCCACGTTTAGCTATAATAAAAAAAGAAAAAAATCAAATAACAAATCCGTCCCTCGCCAGCCAACTAATAATCATTAGCTGCTCGCCATCTCTTTCTCCTTTTATCTTTCCGCCTGTTTGCGTATAATGACCTCAGGAGGCAGGCATGTCCCCCGCGAGTATCTATATCGGCACGTCCGGCTGGTCTTACCCTAAAGGCGAAGGCACCTGGCAGGGCTTTTTCTACCCCGCCGGCAAGATCAACGAGCTGGAATTCTACAGCCAGTTCTTCAATACCGTCGAGGTCAACAGCTCTTTTTATCGCCCCCCCGAACCCGGTATCGTCTATAACTGGGTCAAGCGGACGCCGCCCGGTTTCCTTTTCGCCGTCAAGCTCTGGCAGAAATTCACCCACCCCAAAATGTTCCAGGAAGCTACCGGAGAAGCCGCGGCGATATCCTCAGAGGACGTGGACGTTTTTCAGCGCAGCCTGGAGCCGCTGGCCAAGGCCGGCAAGCTCGGGGCGCTGCTGGCGCAGTTCCCGCCCAGCTTTAAAAACGACGCTTACG
>CAYXOZ010000026.1:0-11128 GCA_964467135.1 uncultured Dehalococcoidaceae bacterium | reverse complement strand
AAGCTCGGGGCGCTGCTGGCGCAGTTCCCGCCCAGCTTTAAAAACGACGCTTACGGTAAACAGATTATCGCCGCGCTGGCGCGGACGTTCGGGCAGTACCCGCTGGCAGTAGAGCTCAGGCATCGCTGCTGGAGCGACGACCCCGCTACAGAAAAGCTGCTCCGCGAAAATAAAATCGCCTGGGTGGAAATAGACGAGCCTAAATTCAGCTCCTCCGTAGCGTTAAAAACGCCTGTCACGGCCGACCTCGCCTATTTCCGCTTTCACGGTCGGAACGCCAAAGACTGGTGGAGCGGCGATAACGAGACGCGCTATAAATATCTCTATTCACCGGAGGAAATCGACGAGCTGGCGGAACGAGTGAAGGCTGCCGCGGAGAAAACAAAGATGCTCTTCGCCTTCTTTAATAACCACTGGCAGGCCTACGCGCCCAAAAACGCCAACGACCTCAAGAAAGCCCTGCAACTGCCGTTCCAGGGGATACTCAACAACCTGGAAACGGCGCAGACGGAGGAAGATAAAAGGCAGGTAAACAGTGCTGGATGAGCTTACCGTACAGGGTTTTGGCATCATCGAGGAGATAAATTGGAGGCCGGCCGCCGGACTAAACATTATCACCGGGGAGACGGGGGCGGGGAAATCGCTGGTCATCGACGCCGTCGAAGCGCTGCTCTCGGGGCAGGCCGACGAAGAGGACATCCGCCACGGCTCGGACGAAGCCCGCATCGAAGGCGTCTTTGGCCTCGAAAACGGGGCGCCCCTGCGCGAGATGCTCGCGGAAAAAGGACTGGCGGCGCAAGACGGCATTATTCTAACGTGTGATTTCCGGAGGCAGGGACGCACCACGCCGCGGGTCAACCGGCAGGCAGTGGCGCGGTCGCTGTTAAAAGACATCGGCTCGGCGCTGGTCGATATCCACGGCCAGAGCCAGCACCTCTCCCTGCTGCGCCAGGAACAGCACCGGGAGTTCCTCGACGCCTACGCGCATACCCTGGACCTGCGACACGATTTCGGCCTGAGAGTCGGCGAACTGCACCGGATGGACCAGGAAATAAAGTCGCTTTCCCGCAGCGAACAGGAAATAGCCCGGCAGACGGAACTGCTCAATTTCCAGATCGACGAAATAAAGCGGGCGAAACTGGAAACGGGCGAAGACGCAGCCCTGGAGAGGGAACTGGCGGTATTATCATCCGCGGAGAAGCTCAAAGCGGCCGCCTACGAGATTTACCGCATCATCTACGGCGACGAAAACTCCCTCGACGCCGCGTCGGCGCTGGATAAAGTCAACGAAGCCTTTCTCCCCATGAAACAGATAGTCGATACCGACCCATCGCTGAAGCCGCAACTCGGCTCTCTCGAAGAAATCATCCACGCTCTCGAAGAGCTGGCGCGGGAAGTCCACGCCTACGGCGATAATCTGAGCTTCGACCCGCAGCGCCTCGACGAAGTCCAGGCCAGGCTGGAGCTTATCCGCGGACTCAAAAGGAAATACGGCGGCTCGATAGAAGAAGTGTTACGCTACCTGGCAAAAGCCCAGGCGGAGCTGGAGGGGCTGACCTTCTCCGGCGAGCGAAAAGAGAAGCTGGAGGCGGAGCGGGAGCAGCTCAGAAAAGAAATGGGCGAACTGGCCGCCCGGCTTTCCCGCGAGCGCGCCAAAGCCGCCAAAAAGCTCGCGGCGCTGGTGAAAAAAGAGCTCGGCGAGCTCAACATGGGGCGCGTCGACTTCAATATCTCCGTAAGCCAGGAGAAAGCCCCGGACGGTATCCCTTTCCCCGACGGAGAGAAATATAAATTCAGCGCCACCGGCGCGGACGATATCGTCTTCATGGCGTCGACGAATCCGGGCGAGCCCCTCAAGCCGCTGGACAAAATCGCCTCTACCGGCGAGATATCACGGTTCCTGCTGGCGCTAAAGAGCGCCCTGGCCGGGGCGGACACCATCCCCGTGCTCATCTTCGACGAAATAGACATCGGGATAGGGGGGCGGAGCGGGGAGGTCATAGGGAAAAAGCTGTGGGTACTTTCTCGGCACCATCAGGTCATCTGCGTGACCCACCTGCCGCAGATTGCCGCCTTCGCGGACGCGCAGTACCGCGTCAGCAAACAGACCGCCGGCGAACGCACTGTCAGCACCATCGAGGCGATAAAGGGGGAGGCGAGGCTTAAAGAGCTGGCGGTGATGATCGCGGGGCCGCGCTATACGCCGGCGGCGTTAAATACCGCCCGCGAGCTTCTCGGGAAGGCCGAAGACTGGAAAAAAGCCGCGGGAAAAACCTAAATTTCCAGGCCGGCAGCTATTCCTTTTGCTTGATACTCGACGCGCCGGTTACGTCCATGGTACCTAAAGTGGGATTACCGGCGTATTCCAGGGAAGAAGCGCCGCTGGCGTCGACGTCCATTCTACCATTAACGGTCAGGCTAACATGACTGGCGCCGCTCAGCTCAATCACGGCGTCATCCGCGGTGAAGTCAATCATATTGACATGACTGGCGCCCGAGGCCTCAAGTCTGGTATTTCCGCCGGTGCCCTTAAGCTCGGACCGGCTCGCCCCGGACAGCGCGACATCGGAACTCGAAGCCTTCAGGTAGCCGGCGAGTTTGCTCGCGCCTGATATTTCCACTTTGAAGTCACCCATCTCCATATCCACGTCCAGCTCGCTGGCGCCGGTCAACTCCAGCGTGAAAGCTTCGGAAGACTTGAACCCGCGGATGCTGCCCTTGCTGGCGCCGGACATGTCCAGGTTACGCAGCACGGGCATCGTAATCACGACTTTCGGGGTGCTGTGCCAGCTGAAGAACCAGGCATTCATGTCAATTTTAAGGGCGGTGCCGGCTTTGGTCACGTCGATGCGGTCGAGGACGTTCTCGCCGGCGGTTATGGTTACTTTATAGGTATCGGATGGGGTTACTTCCAGCTCGAAAGCGTGCCCTATCTCGATGCCGGTGAAGTCGGTGAAGTCATATTCCCTGGTAGTGGTCGGGCCGTTTTTTTCCGAAATCAAGACCCGCTCGCAGCCGGACAGCACACCCCCGGATATCAGCAGTATAACAAGGCCGATGATAACTAAAGTCTTTTTCATATTGTCCCCCTTGTGGCGATGTTATTCTCTTACGAGCATGACTTTGGCAAAGGCGCCGTGGAGCCTGGCGGTGTATTTGGCCAGGTGCATGGTGGCCGTAATCAGCAGGATGCCGCCGATAATGGAGAAGGGCATGAGCCATACCGGCGTAAAGTAGCCGTAGTCCCCAATCACGTAAGCCGGCAAATCGAAGGCCAGCTCGAAGAAAGGCCGGCCGATAAGCCATGCCCCGGTGGATATCAGGGCGACGATAACCGTAAAGTAAATGATGCCCAAAGGCATCTGGAGTAACATATAGACGATGGTCGTCCAGGTCTGCCGCTCGGCGAAGATTTTTTTAACTTTTTGCCACCAGCCGATGTCCTTACGTGAGAAGAGCGGCCGCCGCGGCATTCTCACGCCGACCATCGCTTCGATAAGGCGGCCCTCCACCAGGGCTATCCCCCGCACGGAGAGCAGGAACAGGGCGAAAATGGGGATGCCGACAATAAGGACTAACAGGCCGGCCGACACGGATAGACCGGTAACCGCCCAGGTGAAGTAAATGATGCCGGTGCCCAGGGCGAACAGCAGGTAGAGGAGCGCTCCCCAGGCCCGGGCTTCGGCGAAGATGCCGAAGAAGCGAACGAGAAACGAGCGCCGGTCGGCAACCGCAGGCGCGGCAGGCGCCGGCGCGGTAAAGGGGGGCGCGACCGGGGTTTTAGCTGCTCTTAATGCCGACCCGTTAAAGGCGGGGGGAGTGCGGGACTCGATTTCTTTATAGGCGGCGGCGACCTCCGCCGGCGCGCCGTACCTGGTGACGATAGCCGCCAGGGTTTCTTCCTCGGGGACATCGGGAGAAGTCTCCCTGGCGCTATTCAGGGCGGTCCTGAGGTATTCCTCGGCATCCGAGAGGGCGTCCTGGATAGTGGCGCGGTCGCTTTTATTGAGCTCTTTCTTCAGCTCGGCGAGGTACTGCTCGACAGTTTTAATCATTTGTCCCCCCTTTGAGGATGGCATTAACAAAGTCGCTCGTCTGATGCCAGATTTCGACCCATTTCGCCAGGGTCTTGCGGCCGGAATCGGTTATTTTGTAATAGCGACGGGGCGGACCGGAAACGGAAGGCTCGACCTCGCTCTGGAGCAGGCCGGTAGCCTCCAGAGACCGCAACACCGGGTATAAAGCGCCCTGCTTCATAATGTCCACGTCTCCGGTCTGCATCTCGATTATCTTGGCGATCTGGTAGCCGTACATGGGCTTTTCCGCCTTGTCCATGACTCCCAGCAGCGCCAGCGCGGCGGTGCCGCCATTTAATTCCTTCTGGAATTTCCTGATAGCTTCATTTATTTCATCCATTGAAGCGCCTCCGACAGATATCAAGTGCGCAATGGTTATGACGGTATTATCGAATACCTCAGGAGCACTAATAATCTAACAATATTATGAATTAACCAGTACATATAACTTAATAATAGTGATAAATTAATAATAAGTCAAATGAGGAAAAATGAGTATACGCTAGTCCGGGTCGGCGGTTGCCTGCTTAGAGAAGAAAGTATATATGATTATACCGAATATCTCTCAAAATCTCTGAATTACTAACGATTTTTATATAAGTGTTTGGGATGATAGCCTCACCCCTGACCCCTCTCCAGCCCAGTTATCTTTCAAGTCGGAGTTTTTTTGGCTGGAGAGGGGGAGGTTTTTTGAGAGGGGCTAGCGCCCCTCTCGGCGGACCACTCCCTATATTTTCGGAACATGCGTAACAAACTTGTTCAAGGACGGAGACAAAGAGGGTGTTAAAGCAAGTTCAGACGAATATAAAAGAACCCCGATTTATTTTTGAAACGCTTTTTTCCCGACGACCTCCTGGCGGTCGTACCAGGTCTTGACCGCGTCGACGACGTCAGCGGGTTTATCCAGGACCCGCAGCATTTCGAACTCCGCCTCAGCGATAAAGTCATGGCGCATCACCGTGTTTTTGATCCAGTCGAGGAAGTCGCGCCAGTACTCGGTGGGGAAAAGGATGACCGGGAAAGGCTTAATCTTCTGCGTTTGAATCAGCGTCAACACCTCGGTCAGCTCATCGAGGGTGCCCAGTCCGCCCGGCATGATGACGAAAGCGGTGGCGTATTTGACCAGCATCACCTTGCGCACGAAAAAGTGGTGGAACGTGATAGTGCGGTCGGCGTAGACGTTGCACGCCTGCTCTTCCGGCAACTGGATGTTAAGACCGACGGACTTAACCCCCGCCTGCCGCGCCCCCTTGTTGGCGGCCTCCATGACGCCGGGGCCGCCGCCGGTCATGATATTAAAGCCCGCTTTGCCCAGCCCGTGAGCGATTTCCTCGGTCTGCACGTACCATTTGTTGTCCGCTTTCATCACGGACGAGCCGTATATAGTGACGGCCGGTTCGATATCCGAAAGGGTATCGAAACCCTCCACCAGCTCCCCGATGATGCGGAACATCCGCCACGATTCTTCCTTGGCCAGTTGATTGATTTCATAGTCTTTAGGCATGGCTCCTGCCCTCCCCGAATGAAGTCAATTATAACAGCCGGAATTTCTCCTGGTATTCCGGCACCGTGACTTTAAAACCGGTCTTTTCCCTGAGAAAATCTTTAAAGCTATCAGCGGCGCGGGCCTCGCCGTGGGTGACAAAGACGAGCTTCGGCGCCGCGGAGAGCAGAGACAGCCACTTTAAGAGCTCGTCCCTATCGGCGTGGGCGGAAAAGCCCTGGATGTGCTCTATCCGCGCCCGGACGGGGCGCATCTCGCCATGGATTCTCACGGCTTTAGCGCCATCGAGAATCTGCCGGCCCAGCGTGCCTTCCGCCTGATAGCCGACGAACAGCACCGTGCATTCCGGTCGCGAGATGTTATTGACCAGGTGGTGCTTAACACGGCCGCCGGTAGCCATCCCCGAGCCGGCGATAATCATCACCGTGCCCTTGATATCATTGAGGGCTTTGGACTCCTCTACAGTCTCCACCATCTTGAGTCCGGGGAAGTCGAAAGGGGACGGCCCATCGCGCAACATGGCTCTCATCTCGGCATCGAACTGCCCGGAATATTTTTTATAGACCTCCGTGATCTTAATCGCCATGGGGCTATCGAGATAGACGTCCAGGGCAGGCAGGCGCTTTTCCATCGATAGTTTATTCAGATAGTAAAGAATTTCCTGGGAGCGCTGCAAAGCGAAGCTGGGGACGATGATATTGCCGCCGGCGTCATACGCCGACTTAACGATTTTGGCCAGCTCCTCGCCGATGGTCTCAGCGCCTTTATGGGCTTTATCGCCATAGGTGGACTCCATCACCACGTAGTCCGTCCGGCGGAAAACATCCGGGTCCTGCAAGATGGGGCGGTCCCAGCGACCGATGTCCCCGGAGAAAACGATGCTCCGCTTTTCGCCGTCCCGGCGGAAAACCAGCTTTATCATCGACGACCCCAGCACGTGGCCGGCGTCGTGAAAGGTGGCCTCGATGCCCCGGCCGACGGATACCGGCTGACCGTACGGGACGGGGTCGAAAAATTCCAGCGACGCCTCGGCGTCGGCGACGGTATAGAGGGGTATTTCGGGGTAGGGACCGCGCCGGCCTTCCCGGATATGTCTCTTCTTCTTATAGGCGGCGTCTTCCTCCTGCAAATGGGCAGAGTCGATGAGCATGATTTTGGTGATATCGGCGGTGGCAGGGGTACAGATTACCCGGCCGTGAAAGCCCTCGTTAACGAGCCTGGGGAGCAGTCCGGAGTGGTCGAGGTGGGCGTGGGTCAGGAGGACGGCATGCAGCTCTTCCGGCGAGCAGCGGAAGGGCTCCCAGTTGCGGTGCAGAAAGTCCCTTTCCTGGTAAAGCCCGCAATCGATGAGAAAGGTAGTGCCATCAGCCTCCAACAGGTAACGCGAGCCGGTAACACCGCGCGCCGCGCCCATGAAGGTCAGGTCGATATCCATGATATTTCATCATAACACCTGCGATAAAGGGATGCTAGTAAGGGCGTGTAAAAGGGGCGTTTTATCCGCTATTAAGTTGTCATTCCAGCGAAAGCTGGAATCCAGGAGGCGGGGAAAGGTAAGTGGATTCTGGCCTGCGCCAGAATGACGTGAGAAAAAAATAGAGGGAGATACATGGGGACGGAGCGTGAATTAACGAAAAATTTTAGGATTATTATTTTCCGCCAAACAGCTTAATGTGCTGTTTCCTCATACATTTGTCCATGACCACTTTGAGGCCGGCTTTTTTAGCTTCGGAGGCGGCCTCATCGTTCTTAATGCCCTCCTGCATCCAGACGGCTCTGGCGCCGATTTTTATGGCGTCGCGGACGATGGGCGGAACGTCTTCCGACCGGCGGAAAATATCCACGACATCCACTTTCCGGGGAATAGACGCAAGGTCCGGATAGCTCTTAAGTCCCAGCACGGCTTTTTCGTTGGGGTTGACGGGTATAATTTTATAGCCGTGCTCTTTAAGATATTTCCCCACGATATAGCTGGGACGCTCGGGGTTGGAGGAAAGCCCGACAATCGCCACGGTGCGGCTGTTCTTGAGGATATCCTCAATAACCGTCATAGTTTCCTTCGTTTCTAGCCAACGAACATCTCGACCTTAGCCGGGCCGGCCAGCGTATTGAGCTCGCTGGTAAAAGCGGACCAGTCGAAGCCGGTGCGCTTCCGGTACTGATAGTGCAGGCTGACGCGGTTTTCCAGGACGGACATCGTTTCCAGTCGCAGGCCGCTGAGCTTTTCCTTGAGGAAAGCGGACATTCTGGCTTCCAGTCCCCCATAAGAGGGCTGGTCGACGGAAATCATCAGGTGGCCCCGCCCGAACACGGAAATGCGGTTGCGGGTCAGCCAGTGGATGCCCAGGGCGACGAATACGATGCCGAAGAGGATAGCGGTCACCAGGAAGTTGTTGGTGGCGGCGCCGATGGACGAAGCGATGAGCAGCAGGAGGAAGCCTATCTCGGCGGGGTCTTTGACCGGGGTGCGGAACCGGATGAAAGAGAGAGCCCCCAGCAAGCCCAGCGAGAGCGGTATGGATACCTGGATGCCCAGAAAGAGCGCGGTGATGGCGGGGCCGCCGATGATAAAAGTACGGTGCACCCCCGCCCCGATATGCCGCGACCCGTAAAACATCTGGTACAGGAGATAGGTCACGACGGACGCCACGAGGGAAAATCCCAGGGCGACGATGATTTCCCAGATTCCCAGCGGAGATTGCAGGCTCTTGATGTAGTCCAGGAAGCCTTCCATGATAAAACCTCCTTACACTAATACTCGACGATTATGCCCGAAGGCGACGAACGCGCGACGCTGCCCGGCGCGGCGAAAAGGGCGTCCAGGCAGGCGCTGTACTTGGAAAACCGGCTCCAGTCCACGTCCAGCAGCTTCATACGGCGGAGCGTCACCGGCAGGTCCAGGGTGGGACCCTTGACCTCGATGACACCTCCCGGGAGGACTATTTCCCCGGCAAAGGCGGGACGCCCCTCTCCTGTTATCAATACAGCGCGGATATCGTGGTCGAAGGAGACGCGCACGCCGGTGAGAATCTCATGATAACGGTAGCGCCGGTAGGTTATCAGGACGACGGGCTGGAGGGGTTTATCCGGGAAGTAGCCGAAGCCCGCCAGAGTTTCCAGCAGCGTGGTTTTACTGACGATTCCCCTGGCGAGCCCGAGCGGCTGCGCGGCGGGAACGAGGAGCCGGCGGCGCTGCTTGCTGCTGGCGAAACCCTGCCTCGATTTCAGCTCGATAAAGACCGGAACTCCGGCGCCCCCCCGGTAATCTTCAACATACCAGCGCACGCGCACCTTGTTCTTGCGGAAATCGCCCGAGGCCGACCGCTCGTACTGGTCGAGGTCGGGGGTATCAAAGTAAAGACTGTGGACGCGGTCCTGAGGAAACTCACGGTCGGGCCGGCAGAGCTGGCGCAGCAGGGCGGCGGCGAAGCCGATGTTTCTGGGAATGATATAGAATTTCCGCTCGAACCTTTGCCCCGGCGTCACCGGCGGCGGAACGGAAAGCTTTTTCAGCAGGCCCGGTATTTTAATGGTCGGACTCCTTCAAAGATTATCGATAATTATTGTTCCATACTGAACATATCCGCCATCCACATGCTGGCGCCGTTGCCGCTACCGTCACCCTTGCTGGCCGGTCTCTCCCCGGCAAGCTGCTGCCGCACGGACTCCCACCGGGCGGTGACCGTGGTCTTCAGACCGAGGGAGTTAGGCCCGTAGCCGGGTTGGCGGGGGGGCTGCAGGGATTCCAGCGGACCGTATTTATTTTGCAGGAAGAGGTGGTAAGTCTCCGGCGTTAAAGATTCTTTTAGTTTGGCGATATCTGCCGGCGTGAGGTTGCGCATCATCAGTTCCCAAAGACTATTCACCCTGAAATTCTTTTGCAGGGCGGCGGTCTCCGCGCGGTGGAGGAAGAAAGGCAGCATCGGCGTTTGTCCGCCCGCCTGCCAGCCTTCGAAGATATCCGGGGGTCTCAAGTCTTCGGTCAGGCACCGTTCGAAGTCCTCATATGCATAGAACGCCTCGGTATCGGCTTTGACATAGGGACGCACCAGCTCGGCAAGCTGGTCGACGCGCGGCAGGATAACGTCGAGAGAGAGCGGTCCGTCCAGTATTTCCTGAACATAACGATGGTAGATTTCCAGATACGGATCATATGATAAGAGGCGGTCGACGAGGGGGAACCTGTCCATTGGGCCGGAGGTTGGTTCGTCGATGAAAAAGTTTATAATGCCGTCCTTGCGGATACCGGCGTTAAACGTACCTAAAGTCATGTTCAGGTCCCAGGGGATAACGGAAAACTTGCCGTCAACCTCGTAGAAATAGGTGTTGTGTCCGATGCCGATATAGTTGTCCAGATGCACGATAACGGTGGATACGGCGAGAAACCGCAGCACTTCATCTACATCAAGCACCTTCTCGATTTCCTGCGGGAGGGTCGCGTCGGGCTCGTTATTGAGGACATCAAGGAGTTTAAACAGGCTGGAGTGGTCCGGGTTGTTCGTGTTGGTTTTCAGGCCGGCAGCCTCGATGTAGTTGCGCATCATTGCGGCCGGTGAAAAGGCGGGACCCTGCGATTGGTTGGCGGAGGCGAAAGCCGGGATGGTATCCTCGGCTTCCAGGGCTTTCAGGATATCCATGAGCCGTCCACCGCCGATATTAAGCTCTAAAAGAGGGTCCTCCTCCGGCGGTTGGGGCATGGGCATGCCATACATGGAAAAACCTTTATAGGCATCTTTTTCCGTCCAGTCAAGGCGTGCCGCCATTACCTCTGGTTTATACAAATTGCCGTTGGCGTTGGCAAAATACCGCTGGAGGAAAGGCTGGTCAACCGCCTCCGCCATGGTGTAAAGTCCCAGATGCATATCATTGAGATAGAGGTCAACAAAAGACGCGCGGGGGGAAGGGACATCCATCTTGGCGAATATCTCGTAGGAAATGACGTCCCGGATGAAAGTTGGGTCGCTCCAGCCGTTGTTGAAATGCACCTTTTTCAGACCGTGGAAAGTGCGCGCCCGGTTGAAAAGATTGAAATCAATCGCCAGGGGAAAGCGGTCGCTTTTCCAGGTAACTGTCTCCATGAGCGAGGCGTTGCCCTTGGTCCGCACGCCGACATCCGGGACGAGCTCATCGTCAAACCAGAAATCGGCCTTGTAGTAGTCCTTGGCAAAGGCGTTGGCTTTCAAAGAGTCCCAGTCCGCTTCTTCCATGATTATGCGCACCGTGGCCACGCGGCTGGTGTCGAAGGGATTTACCAAGGTGTCGCCGGCGCCGCCGGCCGGGCTGACAGCGCAGCCGGAAAGGCTGGTCACGGTAAAGACAAGCGCCAGGAACGATGCGATAACCGGCTTGGTTTTCTGCCGCATAGTGAGTTTCATAGTTAAATGAAAAAAAACACGAACGAATTTTATAAAATTACGGCATATGTGACATGAATATTTCATCTCAGATTATCATAAAAAAAGAATTAATTCAACATGATTTGAGACTGGGTTAGGGGGGGCGGCGGCGAAGAATTGGTCCGGGTCATCGCCCACGAGGGCTCCCACCA
>CAYXOZ010000025.1:4369-14826 GCA_964467135.1 uncultured Dehalococcoidaceae bacterium | reverse complement strand
CTCATCGTTCACATGTATTACGGGCACCTCCAGACCACTGCCTTCCCCGTCAACACGGTAATGTTCACCGGCAGGATGCTGAAATCGAAATACAGGCAATGGTTCGGCCGGGAATATAAACAGCTTACGGGCGAAAAAGAACCGAGCGAATAAAAGATGGCCAGCATTACACAGCGGTGGATGGGGCGGGGGAATGTCGTTAAGGAAAGCTATAACGCCGGCGACCGCCTGGCGGGTGTGCTGGATATCACCCGGCCGGTCCTTTCAATCATGGGAGCGCTGGGCGTCGCCAGCGCGGCGGCCCTCGCCTACGGGGGATTTCCGGCATGGCATAAGTGCCTCGTCGGCGTTATTGCCGCGCTGCTGGCTTTCTCCGGTATACACGCCTTTAACGACTATATCGACCGGCGGCGGGACGTCGCCTGTTGGCCGGGCCGGCCGATACCCAGTCGCCGCCTCGCGCCGCGGCAAGGCCTTTTCCTCTCATTAGGGGCTTTCGCCGTCGCCTTGGTTATCGTCTGGTTCGCCTTCAACCCGGTCTGTTTTGCTGTCTCGGCGACAGCCATCATATTGGGCTGCTTTTATTCCAGCTATTTAAGGGACCGGGTCGGCTATCTTATCCTCCCACCTATCCAGAGCATGCTTTGGCTATGTGGCTGGACGGCCTTCGCGCCGGATACGTTATTCAGCTCCTGGTCACCGTGGGTCCTGTGGACTTTTTCGGTGGCCTGGCAGGCAGGGCACATCATGGTCTATTCCCCTCTGCATCCCATCCAGCACGTTAAAGGCGAAAAATTCACGCAGGTGCCGGCACTATTCAAAAGGACGTCCCCACGGTCAGCAGCCGTCCTGGGCTTTGTGTTTTTATGCCTGGCGGCTGTGTTGAGTATATATGTCGGCTTTTACTTCGACCTTGGTCTCCTTTACATATTGCCTGCCGCCCTGATGGCCCTGGTCACTCTGGCAATCAGCTTTAACTATATGCAGGACCCGGAAAATTTTGCCAAGGGCATTAAGGCTTTCTCCTTCGCCACCTACTTCATGCTGGTCGTACGCGTGTTCATCCTTTTAAGCGTTTCCCTGTTCTTTTAGGAGAATTTTTTGGTCAAAGGCGCGCGGGTCCCCCTGGAGGAAGGGCAATTCATGGGGGCGAAGGCCGCCCAATTTTACAATGAGCACGCCCGCCGTTTCATGGGGCCGCTGTACCGCCGCCTGGCCGTTAAGGCCGCCTGGATAAGTCCCCCCGGAAAGCGGGTACTGGACATCGGTACGGGTAGTGGCTGGCTGGCGATAGAACTGGCCAGGGCCTCTCCTGACTGGCGAATCACCGGCACCGATATTTCCGAAGAGATGCTAAAGCTGGCCCGTCAGAACGCTACGCAAAAAAGTCTAACGGAGAGAATCGATTTCCTCAACGCCCCGGCGGTTGCGCTGCCTTTTGCTGACGGCTATTTCGACCTGATAGTCAGTAATGCTTCCCTGCATCTCTGGGCAGACCCGCGCCGGGTTTTTAAAGAAATCGCCAGGGTGACTGCGCCGGGCGGCTACTGTATAATCCGGGACAATCTCAGGTTGACCGCGCTCGGCCCGATTTTTAGTTTGATAGGACGTGTTATGGGTATGAACGCGGAGCAACACCTGCTCTGGTTGCAGGCTATCAAATCGTCGTACACGGTCGGGGAAGTAAAAGCCCTTTTAAAAAAATCCCCCCTCAAAGACGCCCGGGTGGGTATCACCCGGTTTCTCGAGCTGGAAATACAATGGGAAAAAGCGACCTCTTATTAGCGGGCGGTCCGCCTGCCCAGCAGGAAGCCGATAAAAATAAACGCCACGATAAATATACTCAGACCGTAGACCCACCAGGCGGAGAGAATCAACTCCGGCTCGCCGTTTGGCAGGGAAAGGATAAAGCCCAGGGAAAACGACCTGGCTTCCGACCATTTGCTGACGTTGGAAGCGCCATCTATCGCCTTCACCCTCCAGTAATACGGGTTCTCCTTGGTGACGGATTTCAACTCCCCTTCCGGTAAAGTAAAATCGGAGTCCTCTAAGCCTTCCTCCTCAAACAAGACTGACGAGAAAAGCTCGTCGGCGGCTATCTGGATGGTGTAGGTAACGCCGCTCTCGTCAGACACGTCCTTCCAGTCGAATCGTACGGGTTGTGCCGGTTTTTCGTCCGCGTCCGGCAGCAGCGGGTGCGGCGCCTGGGGCGCCTCCTGCTCGATAAAGAATTTGAACTCCCGTGTATTTACGCCGTCGGTCACGATGATAGTGTGCTCGCCGCCGGGAGAGGGCGGCATAACGAAATCGACCAGGAAGATGCCGTTGGCGTCCGTTTTCCCGGTCGCCAGCTCCTCCTGGATGGTCGCCCTGGTAACAATAACCTTGGCGTTAGGTCGAAAGCCCATGCCGCTGATGGTCAGCTCCATGCCCACATGCCCGGGGGTCACGGCGCTGGTCGACTGGCTGATGGTCGCCGCTAAAACGGAGTCGAATTTCGCGACGGCGCTATAGGAAATATCGCTGGCCTCCACGGTGTAGCTGCCGGGGAGGGACGGCGGTATCTCAAAACTGGCGGAAAAGCTGCCGCGCGAGCTGGCCTGGACGATGACCGGGTTGGACACGACCGCCAGACCGTTAAATTTTACGGTAATAAAACTGCCGGCTCCGAACCCCGTGCCGGAGAGCTTCACCACCGTGCCGGAGGGACCGGTGGACGGTGAAATAGCCAGTCCCGGCACCATGCTTACGGCCGCAGTAGCCGTATTGCCGTTGGCATCTCTCACCAGCACGCTGTGAATGCCGGCAGGGGCTTCCGGGACTGCGGCGCTTAAGGAGAAGTCACCATTAACGCTCGCGGTGGCGCTGCCCGCCAGCGCGACGCCGTCGAGCTCGATAGAAATTTTCGAGTTGGACGCGAAACCGGAGCCGTTCACCTCTAACGAAGCCGCGTCAGCCCCGGGAAGGACCCTCGCGGTCACGCCCGGTACCGTTTCGAAATCCGCGCCCAGAGAGGCGCCGAGACTATCTTTCGCCGTTACCACGTGTTTTCCCCGCGAACCGGAGGGGACGGTCATGTCGGCGTTGGAAAACGCGCCGGAGGCATCGGCGGTGACACTGCCGACGTTTAAACTATCGAAAAGTATAGTAATAGGCGAATCGGGCTTGAAACCGGAGCCGCTGACCGTGAATGACTCACCGACACGACCCGAGCCCTGGCCGAGCGTGATTTCCGGGGGAGCAACGGTGAAAGTGACGCCCTCGGAAGCGCCGAGGCTGTCTTTGCCGGTCACGGTGATTTTTCCCCGGGAACCGGTAGGAACGGTGACGGAGGCATTCGTAAAGCTGCCGCCACTGTCAGCGACGACGGTCCCCACGCTGACGGCGTCAAAAAGGATGGTGACCGTCGCACCCGCACTGAAACCGGAGCCGATCAGCCTTATCGTGTCGCCCACATGACCCGAACTATGGCTCAGGGAAATTTCCGGCAGGCTGACATTTAGAGAGACCCCGGGGGAAGTCGCCAGGATATCTTTTCCGGTCACGGTATATTTTCCCTGAGAGCCGGTGGGGATGGTAACCCCCACGTTAGCAAAACCGCCGCTGGTATCGGACACGACACTGCCCACAACGATAGCGTCGAAAAGGATGGATATGCTCGAGCTGGCTTTAAATCCGCTGCCGCTGATCTTGACCTGGCTGCCGGAGCGCCCCGAGGTCGAATCCAGCGTGATTTCCGGCGTTACCGTAAAGTATTCAACGTTGCTGGTATCGGTTGTTGTGGTGACGGTAACGGAATAGCGCCCACCGGGGTGGGACGGAACGATCAACTCATCGGTGAGAGCCCCGGTGGTATCGGTCGTTCCGGTCGTGACCGCTACCGAGGCGAACCTGACACTATAAACGACGCCCGGGGTGAAACCGCTGCCGGTAATGCTCACCGCCGTGCCGACAGCGCCATCGTTAGCGGCCAGCGCAATGATTCCCGTGGCGCCGTAGGCACGCGGTGCCGGGGTCGCCATCAAAACTGAAGAAAGAAGTCCGGCCATCGCCAGAAAGAGCCATACCCGGTAACGAAAGAATACCTTCATGATACTTTTACTCATGGATATAGAATCCAATCCAATTCTATACAGGCGCGTGTGGAGAAATCATAAAAGCGAGCCTGAATTTATTACAAAACTATGACACTTTAAGCGGGGATAGGGAGGAAGGCAGGTATTTGCCTGGAGATAAGTCAGGCCAGCTCAGCCAGGCAAGCCACGATGCGGGGCAAAGCGTAAGCGGCGGCGTGGGGCGGGGCGTTACAGCAGGTCTTGACAACCAGTTTCCCTTGACAATACTCATCGGCGGCGCTCTTGATAATTTGGGCCAACCGGGGATAAGCGCTCTCCGTTAAAGCCTGGGTGCCGTAGCTATCGCGGTGGGTATCCATACCGCATATCCAGTAGACGAGGTCGGGTTTAAAGGCCTTGATTCTCGCCGGCACTTCTTTTTTAACGATGGCGATTTCCTCCTCGTCCGAAGCGCCGTGGGGAAAACAGAGCTTGGTCTCGCTGGCCGCCAGGCTGCCGGGTTCGTACTCCCAGCCGTAATCGCGGCAGAGACAGATATGCAGGACATCGTCGTCGTCCTTAAAGATATCCCGGACGCCATCGGCATGATGCGTATCCGTATCCACGATGGCGAACCTCTTTGCCCCGAGCGTGGCGCGGGCGTGGGGAATACCCAGACCGGTAACGCTGAAATAGCAGCCGCCCCAGGCGCTGGCGCGGTGGGCATGGTGACCGCCGACGCCGGCAATCACCAGGGCGTTATCTAACTCACCCCGGATGACCTTTTCGGTCGCCTGTAAAAGCCCCCCGATGGAATAAAGCGAGACCCGCCACCACTGCGTACTCTTCACTTCCTCAATCCACTCCCGCGCGTGGATGCGGGCGATTTCTTCTTCTAAAGCCTGGCGGGATTCGTGCCAGGTCACGTTGGGGCGGGAAAAAAGACCCGCGTTCTTAATGCCGAGGAACCCGGCTTCGACGCCCATAGCCAGGCTGCTGTAGGCTTCCTTGCCGCAGACATCGTGGTAAAAGACCCCGGTCTTTTTCATGGTCGAAATCTCACAGGACGGCGGGCTGTGATGAAACTATAACGCCGACTTAACGAAATAATGACCCCTGGCGTAAAGCGCCCTGGGGTTTACCAGACAACCCGGCGGCGACTGTATTTTTAACCTGGTGGAAAATTCTCTCCGGGAAGACTCGCCCGCCGGGATTTTCCCTTCGAGCTCGTCCCTGACCTGTAGCACCAGCTCCGTCCTCTTTTCCAGCTCGCTGACCACGCGTTCGACCCGTGAAACCTCTATCACCGATTTCTCCGTTTCCAGCGAATGAGACAAACGGTATAAAATCTGGTTCTGCTCGGCGGCGCTGTTTTTAAGCGCGTGGGACGCTTCGCTGAGTCCCTGGATAGCGCTGGTATGGCTGGCCAGGTGGCCTGCGTATTCTTCCATGGCTCTGGCGAAGCTGGCTAACGCCCTCTCCGTGCCTTCATACCGATGCGAAAGCTCGGAAACGAGTTGCCGGCTTTCCCCCTCGGGAGCAAAGTACGCCCGGTAGAGCCTCGTGAGCAACCCCAGCACCCGTTTCATCGTATTTCTTACCGTGTCCAGCGCTAACAATATTATTGTATGTTTATGTAAACAATTCGACCAGCACCATTATTGTAAATGACTTGAAAAAGAATTTCAATCCCGTGAAGCGAAAAAAGGATAACGAAACCGATGGTCACCGCGAAACAGGAGACAAAAAAGAGGCGGGGAGAGAGATAGCGATACCGTTTTTAGTGAAGTTTAAGGCAAAGACCCGGCGTCCCGCGCCATTTCCGCCAGGGATACGGCTACGTTGATGCAGCCCTTGCCGGTGCCGGTAATATCAATCAAGTCGCAGCCGGCCTCGATGGCCCGGCGCACCTCGTCATTGAGATTGCCGTCGCCGTTAGTATCGATTGCCCGGGAAAACAGCAGAGCGGCCAGTCCGCTGACATAGGCAGCGGCGAAGGAGGTGCCATGCTTATAGCCGTAAGCGTTGCCGGGCAGGGTGGAATAGATACCCAGTCCGGGGGCGGCCACATCTATCCAGTCGCCGTAATTAGCCAGCGGTGCCAGGGCGCCGCTTTCCTGGAGAGCCGTGACCGCCAGGCAGTTTTCATAGGAGGCGGGATAGACCGGACGCAAGTTACCTTCATTGCCGGCGGCGGCGATAATAATCGCCCCTTTCTTCCAGGCATAGTCCACCGCCTCTTCCAGTCCTCTCGCGGACTCTCTAAACTCGATACTGATATTAATCACCTTGGCGCCGTTATCCACCGCCCAGATGATGCCATCAACTAAAGCGGCTATCCGGCACCGGCCGCTATCATCGGCCACTTTTACGTTGACCAGTCGACTCCCCGGCGCCAGACCCATCATGCCCAGGTCGTTTTCCGCATCGGCGGCGATAATGCCGGCGACCGGCGTACCGTGACCGTAGGCATCGCTGGTCGTCCTGCTTTCCGTCAGATTTATCTCCGCGACCACTCTGCCGGCAAGGTCTTCATGGCTTCTCTCGATACCGGTATCGAGCACAGCGACCAGGACCGGAGGACCATTAGCAGGAGTCAGGATAGAGGGTAAAGCGTGAATGTGTTCGAGCGCCCACTGCGAGTCGGGAACGGCGTCAATCGAGATAGAATCAGCCGGAACCGGAACTGCATCCAAGGATAGAACTGGCCCCCCATCCGGTGCGGACCCGGCTACAGGGTCAGTGGCGACCGGTTCGCACAGGCTCGAGACGCCGATGTAGCCATAGTTTTTCGCGGCGGCATAGGTCGCGCCGATTCCCTGCCAGCTGGCAAATAAGCTGACAGCGATGAGTATCAGTATTAAATACGCTCTGAGGGATAATTTCACCGCATTTCATCTTATTCATAAGCCATGACCCCGATGAATCACCCAATAGTCACGAAAAAGATGGTATTTTGGTATCTAGTACCATTAGGGAGATGCCTCAAACCAATTGATTTTTCACGGATTACCATTACTTTAGTGGAATTATTAACGCGTGTGTTGTATGATATGGCACTAACGGCGGTAATATTTGAATACGCCAGAAAAAATGACTTCTGACCAAATTTCAACCTGGCTGATACTGTTTTCTAACATGGGGCCACTAAAATGAATATGAAAACCTTAAAAGAGAGGCCAGATACAGTCTCGATATAATATGATAACGCTCGAAATGTAAGGCTTAACGCGCGTTTAGGTAATAAAAGTTGGAAATAATAAAAACCTCTATCCTGACGATACTGATACTGCTGGGGCAGGTCATCTTCCCTCAAAGCGCCACGGCTGACGGAGCACACCCTGATATAGCCGTGACACCGACATCGATAAATTTCGGCACCATACCTGTAGGCACCTACAGCCCGCCCGAGACTATAACGGTGACTAATAACGGCAACGCCGACCTCATTATAAACAACATCGACTTCAGCGGAACGGATGCCTCCCAGTTTCTCATATTCAGTATCGATACCACTTCCCAGATAATACCTCCCGGCGAATCAGCCAGCGGCACGGTTGTGTTCGGGCCCACCTCGGCCGGCGATAAATCGGCCCGGCTACGAATCCACTCCAACGACCCCTGCGACCCCTGGGCTTATGTCAACCTGAGCGGCACAGGAGTTTATGACCCATCCTACCAGCCCGATATCAACGTCGTTCCTGAAGCGATCAACTTCGGCCTGGTACAGACATGGACTCAAAGCCCCCCCAGGACAGTAACGGTGACCAACAACGGTAATGCGAATCTTATCATTTATTCCGCAAATATCGCCGGGACCGACGCTTTGCAGTTCTTTATCGGCAGCGCCCCCGGCACATCAGGTGTACTCACTCCGGGAGAATCAGCCAACGGGACTATCGTGTTCAGGCCCACCTCTACCGGCGATAAATCGGCTTACTTGCGCATATATTCCAACGACCCCAACAAAACCTGGGTTTATGTTGATTTAACGGGTAAGGGCGTTATCGAGCCCGTTGTCCCTGATATCGCTGTCGCACCGATGTCAATTGATTTCGGCACAGTCCAGGCAGGCTCGACGAGCGCCGCCGCAAACGTTACCGTTACCAACGAGGGCATCGGTGAACTGAATATCGGTACTCTTTCAATAAATAATTCTCAATTCGACATATTGAGCGGCATCTCCGGGCCGTTAGCGCCGGATACCTCGGCGAACATCACCCTTGTTTTTTCGCCGACGACCATCGGAGATAAGTCAGGCACCCTGACCATACCTTCAAACGACACCGATGAAAATCCGGTCCTCGTGGAACTGAAAGGCCTGGGGACGCCGCAGTCGCTACCGGATATCGACGTTACGCCGATGTCCCTCGACTTCGGTTCCACGATACGGGTCGGGCAAACCGGCTCGCAAAGACTGGTAACAATTAAAAACACCGGTAACGCCGACTTAGAAATCGGCACACTGACCAAAGCGGGGGCTAATCCCGGCGACTTTATTATTTTCAGCGATAACGCCTCCGGCAAGACCCTGCCGCCCGGCAGCTCAGCCCTGGTCTATTTAAGATTCAGACCAACAGCCGTTGGCCTCCGAACGGGCAGCCTGCAAATACCCTCCAACGACCCGGATGAAAGTACGGTCGCCGTAGCACTTACGGGAACGGCGCTGGGCACGCCAGATATAACCGTCGACCCGCTTGATATCGATTTCGGGTCTGTGCAGGTCGGGCAGTCGAGCCCGTCAAGAACAGTGACTATCACCAATACCGGCAGCATCAGCCTGTCCATCGACGTGGTAGCTAAACAAGGACCCGGCAGTAATCATTTCGTCATTACTGACAATAATGCGTCCGGCAGGACACTGGCCCCCGGAGAGTCGGCTACCGTCACGTTAGCATTCCGCCCGACGACTACGGGCAATTTAGGAGCCATCCTAAACATCGCCTCATATACTCCGCCAACCTATCCTTACGAGTACGTGAGCCTGCACGGGAGGGCGACCGCGGCCCCCGAACCCCGTATGAACGTTGAACCTAGATATATTAACTTCGGCGCGGTGCCGGCCGGCTCCTCGAGCCTGCCGAGGACGGTCACCATCACCAATATGGGCGGAGCCAACCTGCTAATCGATTCATTATTCCTGGCAGGCAGTAATCCATCGCAATTCGACATCGTGGAAGATAACGCCTCCGGCCGGTCGCTGCCTCCCGGCGCTACCGCCAATTTATCCGTGCAGTTCAACCCGACATCCGAAGGACTTAAATCGGCCACGATAAATATAATTTCGAACGACCCCGATTATTTACATTTTCCCTACACGGTTTATATGTGGGGCAACGGGGATATAGTGCCCGTGCCCGATATCACTGTAGAGCCCCCCAGTATCAACTTCGGGCCAATAGCGAAAGGAACGTCCAGTGCTGACGAGATGGTGACCATTACCAACGACGGTGATGGCGACTTGATAATCGGCGCGGTCAATATCGTGGGAGCAAATCCGGGAGACTTCGTAATCACCAGCGACGGCGCATCCGGCCGTACACTGGCACCGGACGAGTTCGCGGTTGTTTCGGTCCGGTTCAGTCCCTCGTCCACCGGCGTTAAATCCGCCGCCGTGCAGGTATTTTCCAGCGACCCCGATGAGCATGCCGTCTACGTTCCCCTGCGCGGCACCGGCACCGGACCGGACATAGACGTGAACCCTACCTCGGTTAATTTCAGCTACGTACAGGTAGGCACCACCAGCCTCCCGAAGACCGTCACCGTTACCAACGAGGGCACGAGTGACCTCAATATTGGAACGGTGATATTAATGGGCGGCAATTATTTGGAATTCTCGGTAGCGAGCGATAACGCTTCATCTAAAGCGCTGCCCCCGGGCTTCTCGACGGAAATCACGGTTACTTTCTCGCCGACTACCGCCGGGTTGAAATGGACCTACTTAATCATACCCTCGGACGACCCGGTTGAAAATCCGGTGACTGTCACACTTGGCGGCACTGGCACCACGGAACCCCTTGCCCCGGACATTACCGTCAGTCCGCTATCGATAGATTTCGGCAATGTGCCGGTCGGGACGGACAGCGCCACTCACAACGTGACGGTAACCAACGACGGCACGGCCGACCTGCTAATCGGCACGCTGACAATAGTCAACGACCGTTTCACGATATCAAACGGTAATATTTCCAATCAAATAATCCCCCCGGATACCTCGGCGAACATATCCGTTATTTTTTCTCCGCTAATCACCGGCACAACGGGGACCAACCTGACCATACCCTCTAATGACCCGGATGAAGCCGAAACTAATGTGTCTCTGACGGGCACCGGCATCCTGTATGCCGACCTGGCTATCACGAAGTCGGACAGCCCTGACCCGGTGGCCACGAATGGAAACCT
>CAYXOZ010000025.1:0-4269 GCA_964467135.1 uncultured Dehalococcoidaceae bacterium | reverse complement strand
ACCTGGCTATCACGAAGTCGGACAGCCCTGACCCGGTGGCCACGAATGGAAACCTGACCTACGTAATCACGGTAACGAATAACGGTCCTTCTAATGCCAGCGTGGTCAATGTCATCGATAATTTACCCGCCGGTACCGTATTTCAGTCGGCGACAACGCTGACCGGCACGGCCGGCTATGCTTCCGGCAACGTTACCTGGAGTATTGGCAGCCTGAATATCGGTGCTTCGGCCAACCTAACCATAGTGGTAACCGCGCCATCAACAACGGGCACGATAACCAATACCGCTACCGTGACCGGGGCAGAAACCGACCCGGTTATGCTCAACAACAACGCCTCTACCACCACGACGGTCCTGCCTGCCGGCAATTTACCCAACATCACCGTAAACCCGATGTTGATTGATTTCGGACCGGTACTGGTCAACGCGCCGAGCGCATCCCAAAATGTCACTGTGACTAACGACGGAATCGCGGACTTAATTATCGGAACGCTGACGATAGATAACCCGCAGTTCGTCATTATCTCCGGCAATATTACCGGCAGTATAATGCCTGCGGGGGCATCAGCCAACATAACGGTCCGTTTCACGCCGACGGCTCAAGGATTACAGTCGGCCAGTCTCACCATTCCGTCGAACGACCCCGATGAAAACTCAGTTACGGTGACACTCAGGGGCACCGGAATAGCCCCCGATATAACCGTCGTGCCGCTGTCCATCGCTTTCGGTCAGGTAGAGAGGGGCACGTCGAGTGTCATTAAAAAAGTCACCGTATCCAATAACGGCACCGCGCTGCTGGTCATCGGTAACCTGACCATCGATAACAGCCGGTTCACCATTTCCAGCGGTAATATTTCCGGGCAAACACTACTGCCGGGCGCATCGACTGAAATAATGCTTATCTTCCGGCCGGCGACTGCTATCGCGTACTCGGCCGTTTTAGCCATCCCCTCCAACGACCCGGACGAAATTACCGTCAATGTCGCCTTATCCGGCACCGGGACTTCCCCCGGACCCGGTCCAAATCCTCCGGAACCGACGCCTACCCCCACGCCGACGACAACAGGCGGAATGGGGCCGCAAATTTACTTTACGGTCGATTTCCTCGGGAAAATAACGGAGGAACTCGCGGACAGTCGGGGCCGTCCGGTAAAAAAGATGGAAGCGCCCAGTCCCGACGGCATTCACAAGGTGGAAATAGAAGCGGGGACCGCCGCTGCCGATAACGCCGGCCTGATGTTGACGCGGATAGAAATCCGGGAGACACCGGCGCCAGCCCTCCCGGAAAACACGATACTGATGGGTAAAGCGTTCGAATTCAAACCATCGGGGACGGTCTTCGATAAACCGATAACGCTTACGCTCGGCTATAACGTTGGCGAGCTGCCGGACGGGGTAACATCCGTCGGCGCGGCGTATTATACCAGCACCGATGGCTGGATATACCTGGAACCCGAAACGGGCGGCGTCGCCGAGCTGGGTAAAGTAACCGCCCCGGTTAATCACTTCACCGTGTTCGCCGTGCTCGCCAGAGTCGCGCCGCGGGAACCCAAACCCGAACCGCCTCCGGAACCGGAGCCTGAACCCGAGCCGGAGCCGGCAATAGAACCGGCGCGGTTCACCCTGGGCAACCTGACCATCAATCTTTCGGAGTTCCAGTATTCCGAGATACTGACTTACGTTGCCAGGACCGGGGAAGAGGCGATTATTTCCGCGGACATCACTAATAACGGGGGACAATCGGGCACTTTCGCCGCCGTCCTCATGATCAACGGGACAGAACGGGAGCGAAAAGAAATTACCCTCCAGGCGGGGCAAACGGGGACGGTATCTTTTACTGTCACCGACAACGAGCCAGGCCTCTATACCGTCGTTATCGGCAACCTGACGGGCGACTTCCTCAGCCAACTGTGGATTAACTGGTGGCTTATCGCGGGGACGGCCGGGATACTCGTTTTAATAACCTGGCTGGTCTGGTATATAATAAAAAGAAGGAAAAAGCTAAAAGCCCCGGCGTAATAAACAGGAAGGGAGTGCCCGGCCATGAAATCGCTCAAGATCGTCGTCGTCACTCCCGCCTTCGATAAGACCCTCCCCACCGCCGGTAAAGAGACCCTGCGGCAAATCGGCCTCGTCAGTCCCGGCATCAACGTCACCGATGCCTCGTCCCTGGTGGCGGCTGAGTTCCGGGGTGACCAATCCGGCAAAGAAAACCTCGATGCTATCCTGGCCGAAGCGGACGTTATCTACGGACTTATCCCGCCCCAGAACCTCCTGGCAAGGGCCCCCCGCCTGAAATGGATACAGATGATGTCCGCCGGCGTTGACCGCCTCCGGGACACCGAGATATGGCGCAGCCCCCTGACGATAACCGGGGTCAGCGGCATCCACGCCACGCCCATCGGCGAGTTTGTCCTCGGGCTCATGCTGATGTTCGCTAAGGGGGCGCCGCGGAGCTTCCAGATGAAACAGAAGCGGGAATGGCGGAGATATCTGCCGACCGTCCTGCGCGGCAAAACGGTGGGGATCGTCGGGGCGGGGCATATCGGGGGGGAAGTAGCGCGCCTGTCTAAAGCCTTCGGGATGAAAGTCATCGCCACCCGGAGGTCGGCCAGGGAGTCGGACCGGGCGAGATACATCGATAAGCTATTACCCTCAACGCAGCTGCCGTCGTTATTAAAAGAAGCCGATTTCGTGGTAATAGCCGTTCCGTATACCCCCGAAACACGGCACCTCATCGGGGAAAAGGAACTCGGAGTGATGAAGCCCACCGCCTACATTATCAACATCGCGCGGGGTGGGATAATCGATGAGGAAGCTCTCATAAAAGCCCTCGATGAAAAACGCATCGCCGGGGCGGGGCTGGATGTCACGGCCAAGGAACCCCTCCCCGCCGAAAGTCGACTCTGGGACATGGATAACGTTATCCTCAGTCCCCACATCTCCGGGGGTATGGAGGAGTACATGACACGCGCCACCGGGCTGTTCTGCGAAAATCTAAAACGCTACCTGGCCGGCAAGAGACTACACAACGTTATCGATAGAAAAAAGGGCTACTGATATTCAGGGCAATTCCGGCGCCTCCGCATTGGCGGTGTTGAAAATGCGGGAAAAATCAGTCAATTCGCGGAAGTAGTCGTTCAACGTTTTATCTTCCGGGCAGGCAGGCTCCATACCGGCGACCCGGCCGACATACCCGGAAGCCCCGTCCTTATCCATCATCTGTCCGATGTGCGGCAAGGCTATTGAAGACAAAGTCACCAGTAGCACCGCCACCATGAAAATTTCCAGAAAAAGGGCGGCTACTTTCTTTTCCGGCATACGAGCCCCCCCACGTGAGTCGTTACTAAAGTAATAGTCGGGTTATAGTACTAATGTAATAGATATTTACCGCCCCGGCATCAATAGCAATAGCCATTTTTCATAGGGGCTTTCCCCTATTTTCGATTATGGGAGTCAACCCTCAAGTAAAATGGAGTGTTTTTTGCTTTTCAGTCGGAAACAGGTGTAATACATTGGAAATGTGGAGACGCGTAAAAACACGCTTTTAATCAATAATAAGGCAGCGCCGCCCCTTTTGGCCGGCCTTCTGACCGGGACGGGGTTCGGAGTGGACGTAGCGCGCGATTCCGAGACCGGGCTGCGGCAACTGCAGTTGAACGACTATGATATCGTCGTGGTGATAGAAAACGACGGGCCCGAAAGCTGGCAGATTTGCCGGAGGATAAGGAGTTTGACCGCCGTCCCGCTCATCGTCGTCAGCGCCAACGCCAGCCCGGACGCCTGCGCCAGGACAATCAACGCCGGCGCCGACTATTGTCTGAGAAAGCCCTTCGGGCCGCGGGAGTTCGTGGCCAGGGTCAATTCCCTGCTGCAACGCTCATCGCTGCGCCAGGGTGTACCCGCCGGCGTATAACTCTTGATACCGCCAGCTTCAACTCTTTCTCCGTAATTCCTGTAAAACCCATCTCAATGCGTCATTATCTTACATTCACATTGACCGTCACGGTATAAACATCCTTCTCCCCCCCTGCCCCCGGCCGGCCATAGCTCATCCTGATGATCGCCAGGCCGGTATCCCTGGTATTGAAAACCCATACATCCGTGCCGCCGGCGCCAACCAGACCGGTATCTGCCGGTTCCTCATAATCGTTTGATGCCTGCGCGATAACCTCCGGATGGACTATCTCCTTGACCTCCCAGCTATATCCGGTGGTAGGATTAGAGCCCAGCCGGACCGTCACCGTGCCGGGGTAGGTGGTTTCGA
>CAYXOZ010000024.1:12344-15181 GCA_964467135.1 uncultured Dehalococcoidaceae bacterium | reverse complement strand
CCAGCGCTTCTTGATTTTTCATTCCGTCTGAGGTATATTAGAAACACAATAGAATAATTTACAGGGGTGCCCGGGCGCGAGTCCGGGCCCAACTGGAAGGCAAGTCGGTGAAAGTCCGACGCGGCCGCGCCGCTGTGATGGGTCCTTCCCGGGAAGCACCCTGAGCCAGAACGCCAGCCCCTGAAAAACCTACGGCACTCCGCGGGGAGTGGTAGGACTTTTTGTTAAGTCTTATAAACCCCTCGACTGGTGCGAGGGGCTATTTTTTTAAGGAGATAATGTTTATGGCGTCCAGGTCCAACAAAATAGAGACTGGTTTCCCCTCCCGCATCGTTTGCCTGTCTTACGACACGGTGGCAATCCTGAGTGCTATCGGTTGCGCCGGGAGAATCGTCGGCAAGCCAACCGGGGCGGCCGGGCCGGGGATGGAAAACGCCGCGGATATCGGGGGCTTTGCGCGTCCGGACGTCGACGCCATCACGACTTTAAAACCGGATATCGTCATCGGGTACAGCGAAATCAGCGCCAATACCATCGCGCAACTCGTTCGAAAGAACATCAATACGCTGGTCCTCCAGCATACCTCCCTCGACGAAACATACGCGTCTATCGCGCTCCTGGGGAGAGTCACCGGGAATGTCCGTGAGGCTGCCAAACTTATCTCAAACATGCGCCGGGAGTTCCGTGAGATAGCCGCCCTGGCGCCTGGAAAGTCGCGGCGGCCCGTCGTTTACTTCGAGGAATGGAACAAGCCCTGCGTCTGCGGCGTCCAATGGGTCTCCGAGATTATCGGTATCGCCGGCGGTACGGACGGTTTCGCCCCCCGCTGCCAGCCCAAACGGTATCTGGAGCGGGAGGTTACCACCGCGGAAGTGGTGGTGGTAGCCCCGGAGATTATCTTCGCTTCCTGGTGCGGCAACCCGGTGGATATCGACTCTATAAAAAGTCGTCCTGGGTGGGAGTCCGTGCCCGCCGTGAGGAACGGGCAAATCTATGCCGTCCCCGGCGAAATCATCCTCCAGCCCGGCCCTTGGCTGGTCAAAGGCGCCCGGTTTTTCGCTGACATCATCAGCAAGTACGCCGCCATAAAAATACAATAAGGAGTGAGTTATGTTCAAATGTCTCGTGGTTGGTCTGGTCATTTTCGCCCTGGCGCTCGGCGGAATCGCCGGCTGCCGCCCGGAAATGGAGAGCACTACTCCCTCGCCGAAAGAATTCACCGACCAGGTCGGGAGGGTCGTCCATTTTGACGCCGTCCCGCAGAAAATCGTCTCCCTGGCCCCCAGCAACACGGAAATACTCTTCGCCCTCGGGCTCGGGGCTAAAGTGGTCGGCGTGACCGACTACTGCGACTATCCCCCGGAAGCTAAAGAAAAGACACACATCGGCGGCTACTGGACGCCGGACGTGGAAACCATCGTGTCCCTCGCCCCGGACCTGGTGGTAGCGCAGGCCCTCCACCAGTCTGAAGTCATACCCAAACTCGAAGGGTACGGGTTGACCGTCATCGTGCTGGAACCCGTAACCGTTGTTGAGGTGCTGGATGCCATCAACCTGGTAGGGCAAATTACCGGGAACACCAAAGAAGCCGCGTCTTTAGTCAAGAGCCTGCAATCCAGGATCGACAAGGTTACCGACAAAACGAAAGGCCTTTCGGAATCAGAGAAACCCGGCGTGCTTTACATTACCTGGCACGAACCGCTGATGAGCGTCGGCTACGGTAATATCGGCGACGATTTGATTGTTAAAGCCGGCGGGGCTAATATCTTCCACGCGCTGGAAGGGGGTCCGACCGTTTCGCTGGAGGAAGTCCTCCAGGCCAACCCCGATGTCATCATCGCCGGCATCGGCATGGGGACGGGGGAAGACCTGCCGCTCCAGTTTATCAATGAGGAGTCCCGCCTGGCCGGCACGAACGCCCGCCGGAACAACCACGTCTATAGCATCTCCATCGACCTGTCCGGTCGGGCCGGCCCGCGCATCGTCGACGCGCTGGAGCAGTTCGCCCGGTTCATCCACCCGGAGCTGTTTAAATAAACAATATGAGGATTTTTTAGCTTGTCAACGAGTGATGCGGCCATTGAACCGGTCAACGTCTATACTCAGGGGAAGCGAACCCGCCTTTACAGCTTCCTGGGACTGCTGGTCCTGTTGCTCGTGGTCATCGCCCTGGCGACCAGCATCGGCAGCGTCCGCATCCCCATCGGGACCACGTTCAACATACTGCTGGACAAGCTGCCTTTCGTAGATATCACGCCGACCTGGCAGAATGCCATCGCCACTATCGTTATGGATATACGCCTGCCCCGCGTCATCCTCGCCGGGCTGGTCGGCGCCGCCCTGGCCATCGCCGGCGCTACTTACCAGGGGCTTTTCCGTAACCCCCTCGCCGACCCCTACCTCATCGGCGTGGCTCAGGGGGCGTCCCTGGGGGCCGTCGCCGGGTTTTTACTGCCGGTCGCCTGGAACATTGCGGGGTTCGGCCTGATTCCCGTGCTGGCATTCATCGGGGCGCTGCTCGCCACGGTCACGGTCTACCTGCTGGCGCGAGTGGGCAAGACCCTGCCCGTCACTACGCTCATCCTGGCCGGGGTGGCCCTCAGTGCCCTGCTACAGTCGATTGTCTCCTACCTGATTATCTCCAGCGGGGAAAAGCTGCACGGCATCATCTTCTGGCTCATGGGCAGCTTCTCCCTGAGCCAGTGGTCGGAAATCAGCATCGTCCTGCCCTACGTGGCGGCGGGAGCGGCGGTCATCATTATCTTCGCCCGACTGCTTAACGTCATGCAGCTCGACGAAGAGCAGGCGCAGCAGCTCGGCGTCAACGTGGAACGACT
>CAYXOZ010000024.1:0-12244 GCA_964467135.1 uncultured Dehalococcoidaceae bacterium | reverse complement strand
CTTATCGGGCCCAACGGCTCCGGCAAATCGACCATCATTAAGGCGCTGAGCCACATCATCCGCCCCCAATCGGGCCGGATAACCATCGGCGGTCGCGATATCGCCGGTATTCCCCGGAGAGATATCGCCCGGATGGTCGGTGTCGTCCCGCAGCTGCCGCTCCTGCCCAGCGCTTTCACCGCCTTCGAGATAGTGCTCATGGGGCGGAACCCGCACCTGGGGCTGTTCCAGTCGGAAGGCCGGCGCGACCGGGCGCTCGCCCGTCAGGCCATGGAAAAGACCGGCACGCTCTCGCTGGCTAACCGCCACGTCAACGAGCTTTCCGGCGGGGAAATCCAGTGCCTGCTCATCGCCCGCGTGCTGGTACAGGAAACTAAAGCCATTTTGCTCGACGAGCCGACCGCCAACCTGGACATCGGCCGGCAGGTGGACATCCTCGACCTCATCAAGAGCCTCTGCGCGGAAAACAACCTCGCCGTCCTGGCGGCCGTCCACGACCTCAACCTGGCGGCACAGTACTGCGACCGCCTGTTATTGATTAACGAAAGGCACATCCACGCCGAGGGCAAACCGGCGGAGGTGATTACCGATAAGAACATTAAAGAAGTCTACGGCGCCGAGAACTGCGTTTACACCCATCCCGCTAACGGCCTGCCGGCTGTCCTGCTGGGCGCCCACCGCAACCCGACCAGAGGGAAACAATGATGGAAACGATACTGATGATAGCCGGGGCTGTCGCCATCGACCTTACGCTGGGCGACCCGCCGAATGCTTTCCACCCGGTAGCGTGGATGGGTAAAGTCATTGCGCTGCTGGAAAAGGGCGGGTTGAAATTTAATCCCACCGTCCAGTTTATCTACGGTATTTTGATGACAATATTTATCACAGCATTATTCGTCGTTCCCACATATTTTCTATTCCGGTATCTCGGGGACGTGAATATCGTCATTAGAATTATCGTGGGTGCTCTATTCCTGAAAAGCGTCTTTTCTATCCGGGGACTCCGCCGCGAGGCTTTTAAAGTCAGGCAGCTCTTAGAGGATGAAAAACTGGATAAGACGCGCTTCGAGCTGCGGGCGCTGGTCAGCCGCGATACGAAAGAACTGCCGGAGCCTCTGCTGGTATCGGCGGCGGTGGAGTCGGTGGGTGAAGGCACCTGTGACAGCCTGGTGGCCCCCCTGTTTTATTTTCTTTTCCTGGGTGTCCCGGGGGCTATCGGCTACCGCGTGGTCAATACTATGGACTCCATGATTGGTTATCACGGGAAATACGAATACCTGGGGAAATTCGCGGCGCGACTCGACGACGTGCTTAACTTCATCCCGGCGAGACTAGCCGCGTTGTTATTAATCCTGGCCGCCGTGCTGAAAAGGAGCGGTCGCAACGCCTGGCGGACCGCCTTTAGGGAACATCGTAAAACCGAGAGCCCCAACGCCGGTTGGCCCATGGCCGCCATGGCCGGCGCTTTGAACGTCCAATTGGAGAAAAAGGGGCATTACATCCTCGGGGAGGCAGGGGCGACTTTAGTACCGGAGACCATCGGTACCGCCGTAAATGTATTCTCTCTGGCGGCGGCGCTCTGGATAATGATATGCTTGATTACGGGGGGTGTCGAAATTGTCTTTACGACCCAGGCGGGTGTTTGAAGGGCTTAAAAGGTCCGAGCACGGGGGCGTCTTTCACCTGAAAGGCGGGGAGTTAAAGGCTTTGGGGATTGTCCCAGACAATGTCCTCGACTTCAGCGTTTGCACCAATCCGTTCATGCCGCCGCCAGAAACTAAAGAGATGATGAGCACGCTGGCCATCGAGCAGTACCCGGACTCGCAGTCCACGGAGCTACGTAAGGCGCTATCGAGGCGTCTGGGAATATCACCGGAAAACATTATCGTGGGCAGCGGCACCACAGAGCTGATACGCCTTATCGCGATGGTTTATATCCGGCACGGGGACCCGGTGCTCATCCTCGAGCCGACTTACGGTGAGTATGAGGTCGCCGCCCGACTCTCCGGGGCAAAACTCATAAAATACCGGGCCCGGGAGACCGATAATTTTACGCCGGATATGGGCGAATTTTTGGGGTTAGTCAGGAAGCAGAAGCCCCGCGCGGTCTTTATCTGCAATCCCAACAATCCCTCGGGGAAATACCTCTCCCGGCGCGATATCGAGCTCATCCTGGACAATCTGGAGGAAGGCCTCCTAATCCTGGACGAAGCTTACGTGGCATTTACCGGAGAAACCTGGGACTCGCTCGACCTCACCGGTCGGGGCAACGTGGTCGTCCTGCGTTCCATGACCAAGGATTACGGACTGCCCGGGCTCCGCCTCGGCTACGCGGTCGCCGGCCGGGAAATAATCGATTGCCTGCGGCCCGCGCTGCCACCATGGAACGTTAATACGGTCGCCCAGAAGGTCGGCATTGCCGTGCTGGAACGCGAAGATTACTTAAAGCAAAGTTTGCGGCAGGTGCGGGAAGCCAGTCGATTCTTAAAAGCGGAAATCGCCCGGCTGGGCTTTCAGGTAGTGCCTTCGGACACCCACTACTTCCTGGTCAAAGTTTTTAACGCGCCGGAATACCGCCGCGCTTTCCTGGAAAAAGGCATCCTGGTACGCGATTGCGCTTCTTTCGGTCTGGGTGAATATATCCGCGTTTCTCCGCGCACCATGCCCGATTGCCTCAGGCTCGTCGCAGCTTTCCGCGAAATCGCCGGGACCGGAGATAAGATACCTGCCCGATAAGCGGTCAACGGGGGGAGGTTGTATATGAAAATAGTCGGGATAACTCTAGGGGTATTGATATTGATTGGGTGCGTCACCGGATTGATATTGACTTACAGTGCCCTGGGTGCCACGCAGGACCGCCTGGCAGAGACCGAGACTACGCTGATTGAAGTGCAGGCTGAACAGCAAAATACGGCCCGGACGCTGGAAGAGACGCGGACTGAGTTAACAGAGACGGCCGACAGCCTGGCACAGACCCGGCAATCGCTGGAGGAACAGCAGGGCGAGACGGATAAATATATCGAGCTTTACGAAAACAGCGCCGAAGAGTTGAAAGACACGCAGACCCGGCTGGACTCGATGGAAGATAAGATGGCTGCTTCGGAGAAAGAAAAACAGGAGGCGCAAGCGCTCTATAAGGAAATTCAGGAAAAGCTGGCTTTATACGAGGACACCCTGGGGACCCAGGTATTTGCCGACGTTTTGCCGCCTTATAACTCGGGCTATCTCGCCAACCTGGCCCTGAGCAATAACAGCACGGCCAAAGACCCCACCTGGCAAGAGCTGCTCGATTTTCTCTACGAAGACAGGACGGATAAAAAGCTATACGTCGAGGATGTCTATATGTGCGGGAGCTTCGCCATGGACGTGCATAATAACGCCGAAGCCAGAGGGATACGGGCCGCTTTTGTCGCCATCCATTTCTATAACGAGCTGCCCCACGCCATCAACGCCTTCAAGACGACGGACCGGGGACTGGTCTTTATCGATGATACCGGCAGTATTGACCCCGCGCCGATACACCGACTTGATACCCAGGTGGAAGTTGCCAAAGACAAGATATACCAAGCGGAATTCCTTTTCCCGGAAGGCTGGGTCATCCTCGATGGTGATAAAATCGTGAAAAGCATAGAAATATACTGGTAAAACAAACCAGGGGAGAGGTGTGAACATGGCTGCCCGGAAAGAAAAAACAGGCCTGAGCGCGGCAGTACAGGATGCCGTTGATAAGCTGGACATAGACCTGGTGGGGGTCGTCCGCCGGGGCGACATTAAAGGCACGCAACTGGAAAAAGACGCTTTGAAGCTGCTCCCCTCCACCAATTCCATCGTTGTCGTCGGCATGGAGATATACCCGGAGTTCCTCGACCTCACCTCGCCGGAAAGGACGATGGGCAAGGCCAATCTTAACGACCTGTTCCGCCGGCATACGGATATCCTGGCCGGCAAGCTTACTGGCGCCGTCTATAACATCGCGCGGGAATCGCGTAAGGCCGGGTTTAAAGCGATGCCTCTGCCGGGAGAGGGTCCCTGCGTGGACGGCAGGTTCCTTAAAGCGATAATTTCATACAAGCGCGCCGCGGCAGCGGCCGGTCTCGGCAGTATCGGTATGAGCAGCCTGCTGGTCACGCCGCAATTCGGGCCCAGGGTCAGGCTGGCGCTCTGCCTTACTGAAGCTATATTAAATTCGACTGCCGGTGAACCGCAGAAGAACTGCCGCTATTGTAACGTCTGTGTTTTGAAGTGCCCGGCGCATGCCCTGGAACGACCCGAAAAAGACCAGCCTTTTAAGATTAATCAGTTCGCCTGCCGGACGTACGTTGACGCCGCCGGAGGGTGCTCCGAGTGCATGCGCGTCTGCCCGGTGGCATCGCCGATATATAAATAAATAAACTGAAGGAGATTGATGGATTCAGTTACCCGGACAATTAAAGCGCTGAAACCCCTGGACAAAGAGGCGATGGCGGCCGCCCGGGCCCGCCAGGACACTTTAACCAAGCCTGCGGGCAGCCTCGGCCGACTCGAGGAGCTATCGATTCAGCTGGCCGGTATCCAGGGCAAAGCCCGCCCGACTATCGATAAAAAAGCTATCATTACCATGGCTGGCGACCACGGCGTCGTCGATGAAAAGGTGGGCAACTGGCCGCGGGAGGTGACCGCGCAGATGGTGGAAAATTTTCTCCGGGGCGGGGCCGGCATCAACGTGCTGGCGCGGCAATTGGGCGCCCGGATTATCTTTGTGGATATGGGGGTCGCCTCCGACCTCAAGCCGCGCCCCCAGCTTATCGTCAGGAAAGTGGACTACGGCACTAAGAATATGTGCCTCCGCCCGGCCATGACCGCCGCCCAAGCCGAACGGGCGATAGAAACCGGTATTGACGTCGTCAACAGTGAAATAAAGAAAGGACTCGATATCGTCGGCACCGGGGACATGGGCATCGGTAATACCACCGCCAGCAGCGCTATCTTCGCCGCTCTTTCCGGCAAACCGGTGGCGGAGACCACCGGCCGCGGCACCGGTCTTTCGGACACACAGCTTGCCCATAAAATAGACGTTATCCGTCGCGCCCTGGCGGTCAATAAACCCGACCCCTCCCAGCCCCTCGACGTCCTGGCCAAAGTCGGCGGTTTTGAAATCGGCGGTCTGGCCGGGGTTATGCTCGGGGCCGCCGCCAGACGCGTGCCGGTCGTTATCGACGGCTTTATCTCCGGCGCGGCGGCTTTGGTCGCTACGGCGCTGGCGCCGGAAATCAAGGACTACCTCATCGCCGCGCACGTCTCGGCGGAAGCCGGGCACGCCGCCATGCTTAAATATATGGGACTTAAACCGGTGTTGAGCCTCGATATGCGACTCGGCGAGGGCACCGGGGCCGCCCTGGGCATCTTCGTCGCCGAGGCCGCCGCCCGTACGCTCAACGAGATGGCCACCTTCGCCGAGGCCGGCGTATCGGAAGGAGAAGAGACTTGATGTCATTCCAGCGAAACTTGTCCCGTACTTGATACGGGAGCTGGAATCCAGAGGGCGGGAGGTGAGTGGATTGGTCATAAAGGGGACGGAGACAACACTTTGAGTTTCTTAATCGCTCTCCAGTTTCTAACAAGCATACCGGTCTCGCTGAAGCGCGAGCTAACTACGGAGCAGCTGGGTCGGGCGACTTCTTATTTCCCGGCGGTGGGACTCGTCATCGGCATTATCCTGGCGGTCCTGGCATGGCTCCTGAACTATATCCTGCCTCCGGCGGTGGTCAACGTTCTCATTATCGTGACGCTGGTAATAATCACCGGGGCCCTGCATCTGGACGGCCTCGCCGATACCTGCGACGGCCTCGCCGGCTATAAAACCGTCGAGGAAAGATGGCAGGTAATGCGTGACAGCCGCACTGGGGCTTTCGGGGTGGTCGGCATCGTCCTGTTGCTGCTGGCAAAATATGTATCTTTAAACAGCATCCCTTCCGACCTTATAATCCCCGCGCTTGTCTTTATGCCCGTGGTGAGTCGCTGGGCGATGGTCTACGCCATTTTCGCTTTCCCCTACGCCCGCCCCGAGGGACTGGGCACGGCCTATAAGTCCGCCACGCGCTGGCCCCAGTTCGCCATAGCCACCGTCATTACCTTCGTCGTTGCCGCCGCTCTCTTTCCCGTCTTCTCGTTAATGGGACTTATACTGATTTTCGGTATCTGGATTATTACCAGCGCCCTCGCGTTTTACTTTAAACACAAGTTCGCCGGACTTACCGGCGATACTTACGGCGCTATTAACGAAGTGGCGGAAGTGATGTCCCTCGTCCTCACCATCCTTACGGTAACTATCGCGACAAATTTCAGGTAAAAAATGAAACAAGCCAGAGTTTTAATGATACAGGGCACGACCTCCTCGGCGGGAAAAAGCGTCATGGTGACCGCCCTCTGCCGTATCTTTAAACAGGACGGCTACCGGGTCGCCCCTTTCAAAGCGCAGAACATGGCGCTTAACTCATACGTGACCGCAAGTGGCGGGGAAATCGGACGGGCGCAGGTTGTGCAGGCGGAAGCCGCCGGCATCGCGCCCACGGTGGACATGAACCCCGTCCTGCTCAAGCCCACGACAGACACCGGCTGCCAGGTAATCGTTATGGGCAAAGTGGCGCGGACTATCTCCGCCCGCGACTACTACCAGTATACCCCCGACCTCCTGAAAACCGTCGCTGAAGCCCTGGAACGCCTCCGGTCGGCTTATGATATCGTCGTTATCGAGGGGGCAGGCAGCCCCGCCGAGATAAACCTCAAAGACCGGGAAATCGCTAATATGAGAGTCGCCAAAATGGCTGCGTCACCGGTGCTCCTGGTGGGGGATATCGACCGGGGCGGGGTCTATGCTTCTTTGGTCGGCACTATGGAACTTTTAGATGAAGATGAACGCGCACTGGTCAAAGGTTTTATTATCAACAAGTTCCGCGGTGACGTTACTCTGATTAAGTCGGCCAACGACTTCCTGGAAAAGCGCACCGGCAAGCCCGTGCTGGGCGTGGTGCCCTTCTTCCGCGATATCCGCATCGCCCAGGAGGACTCGGTCTACCTCGACGAGCGGCAGGACGCCAGGCGCGGCGACCTCGATATTGCCGTTATCCGGTTGCCTCATATCTCCAACTACGACGATTTCGACCCCTTCGAAGATGCCGGCTGTGCGGTCCGTTTTATCACCCGTTCCTCCGAGCTCGGCAGCCCCCACCTTATCATCCTCCCCGGCACCAAGAGCACTGTCGCCGACCTCGCCCATCTGCGGCATTTGGGGCTGGCGGATGAGATTCTCCGGAAGGCAAAAAACGGCACCCCGGTGGTGGGCATCTGCGGCGGCTATCAGATGCTCGGACAAAAAATCCTCGACCCCCATCAGGCGGAATCGTCCGAGACCGAGACCGCCGGCCTTTCCCTGCTCGACGTAACCACGGAGTTCAGCCGGGAAAAGTCCACCCGGCAGGTCCGGGCGCGGGTTATCGCCGAAGCCGGACTGCTGGCCGGGACAAAAGGTCAGGAAGTAGCCGGCTACGAGATACACATGGGGCAGACCCGCTGCGGGGAAAAAACCTGTGCCTTTCAAATTATCGCCACGCCGGGCAGTCCCGCCGACTATACCGATGGCGTGCTGAATCCCGGCGGCACGGTCATTGGTACCTATTTACACGGCCTTTTTCATAACGATAATTTCCGCCGGACATTTATTACCAATTTGCGGCGCTACTGGGGGTTACCGGAAAACGCGGAAAGCAACGCGACGGAAAAAGACAAAGAGTACGACAAGCTGGCGGCGCTGGTCCGCCGGAGCATTGATATACCGCAGATTTATCACATCATGGAGGGTCAATTGTGAAAAGCACGCTCATCACCGGCGGCGCCCGCAGCGGGAAGAGTCGACTGGCCCAGGAAATGGCACTCAAGTCAGGCGGACCTGTACTTTTCGTGGCTACCGCGGAGGCCGGCGACGAGGATATGAAAGAGCGCATCGAAAGACATCGCCGGAACCGGCCGTCGAACTGGACTACTCTGGAAGTCACGACTCATCTCGGGCGCCACATTACCCAGAACATCGGCAAGGCGCGCACGGTCATTATCGACTGCGTTACCCTGCTGGTCAGCAACGTCTTTCAGGAGAACCAGTCGACTGCGGACGCCGCCCTGCTGGAGAAAGCCGTCGTCGCGGAGATTGAAGGACTGATTAAATGCATTAAACGCTCCGATGCCCGTTTTATCATCGTTACCAACGAGGTCGGACTGGGCATCGTCCCCGCCGATAGAGTCAGCCGGCTCTACCGCGATTTTCTCGGCATGGCCAACCGGTTGCTGGCGGAGAATGCGGACGAGGTCATTTTCATGGCGGCGGGCATTCCCGTAAACATAAAAAACGACCGAAACGTATGAAAAATTTAATGTCCCTGGCGCCAGCCCAGAATCACCCGTCCGTTGACAGCTATCAGGCATTGGTGTAATATAGTCTCATCGTCGACCCGTTTGTCCCCAAACCGTTTCAGTGATAGAGGAGGTAAATTTAATGCCATATTATGTAATGTTGACCAGGCTGACGGATATAGGTAGAAAGACCATCATGCGGAACCCCGGCCGCATCTGGGAAGTCAACCAGGAAGTCGAGGAGATGGGGGCTAAAATCATCTCTCAATATGCCCTGCTCGGCGAGTATGATTTCATCAACGTCCTCGAAGCTCCCAATAATACCGTTATCGCCAGGGTCGCCTCGGCGCTGGGCTCCCGCGGGACGATGCAGCCCCTGACGCTGGCGGCCATCACCATCGAGGACCTGGTAAAAGAGATACAGACGGCGAAAGCTCTGAACGAATAATCCGATACCGGTTATCAACTTTAAAAAATCGGGCTCCGTTTGACGGCGGAGCCCGTTGTTGTTGCCGGAGATGGATATAAATATGCCGGAGCAGGTAAGGCCTCTCAAATGGTACCGGGAGCTGGCGGACAGGAAGGCAAGACTCGCCGCCGGGGCTTTCCTGGTGGAGGGGGATAGGGCTATACGGCAGATAATCACGGCTAACCCGGGTGCCGTTATCGAAATTCTGGCTTCCGGCGAGGCGCCTCCCGCCTATCGTGAATACCCTGTCCGTAAGGTCACGGAAAGCCAGTTCCGCTATATCAGCCGCAGCCAGACTCCCCAGGGTGTCTTGGCCGTCGTCCGCCTACCGGCGGAAATTTACGGCGACCGCCTCCCCGCGGATATCGGCGACAAAGTTCTACTGCTCGAAGACATCCAGGACCCCGGCAACACCGGCGCGCTTATCCGCACGGCGGCCGCTTTCGGTTTTTCCGGCGTTATCTTGACGGAAAACGGCGCCGACCCCCTTTCCCCCAAAGTTGTGCAGTCCACCGCCGGTTCAGTGCTTTCCGTCTGGCTGCGCCGGATGAAAGATTATCTCGCGACCGTACGGGAGCTGCAAAAGAGAGGCTATACTTTCATCGCCGCCGACCTCAAGGGTAATGCCGGGCCGGAAGTCCTGCAAAGCATGAAAAAACTCCTGCTGGCGCTGGGCAACGAAGCCGCCGGGCTTTCCCAATCTTTACTGGATATCGCCGACTACCGGCTTCGTATCCCCACCCTGCCGGAAAAAGCGGAATCCCTGAACGTCGCCGCCTGTGGCGCTATCCTCATGTATTTAAGCGTCCAGATTTCTTGACTAACACGCCTTTGCCTGCTAAAGTTGTAGCAAGTCGGTAACCTATCACTTAAATTCGTTTTTAAAGGAGGTTTTTTGTGGTTAAAAAAGAGTTTGCGCACCTGATGAAGCCGGCGATGGTCAAGGACCCGCCCAAAGGACTTTACGCCGAGCCGCGTATCTGGATGGAAGCCAAAGACATGGAAGGCTTCAACGCCCAGTTTTCCTACGGGTTCGTCAAGAAACCCGGCACTTTCCACCCCCTGGAAGGGGCCGTGGTGCATCCCTACGATGAAATCCTGGTTTTTGAAACCATGGACCAGAATAGCATCCTGCATATGGATGCCGAAATATCGGTGGAAATGGGCGAGGAACGTGAAGAGCATACTTTTAGAGAACCCACCTGCGTGCTCGTCCCCAAAGGTACGCCGCATGGCCCCGTTACTGTGAAAAAAATCGGCAAACCCATCGTCCACTACACTATCGGGCTGGGCCCCGAGTATAAAGCCGAATCGGTCAAACGGGCCGCCAGACCCTCTAAAGGCGCCAAATACAACCGCCTTATCAAGAAGATGATTACCACCGTCAACATCGCCCCGGCTGCCGCATCCGACCGCCTCTCGAACGTCATCGGGAAGGACGGCATCATGAGGCCGGCTAAGGGAGGCGTGGGGCCGGGCAACGGCGACCAGATAGTCTGGTTGTATGGCTCCGACCTTGAAGGGTTCGCTGTCAATTTCACCTGGGGCCTTTACAGCCAGTGCGGCAAATGGCACCGCGGCGGTGAAGCCCACTACCACCCCGAGGCGGAGATACTCTGCTTCGTTGGCCTCGACCCGGATAACCTGAACTATCTGGGCGCCGAGCTCGAGCTGGGCATGGGCAAGGACTATGAAAGGCATATCTTCAATACGCCCACGATTGGCATCTGCCCGGCGGCGTTTCCCCACCTCCCCCTCATCACCAGGTGGGTCGATAAGCCTTACGGCTTTATCGTGGTCTGTCTCAGCGGCGAACACGCTTCCCCCTGGGTGGAGGCAAAATAAACCGGGGAGTCGGTAAATAAAATATCGCAAGTTCGGCAGGCTGGACTGGGAGGTATCGGTACTGGGATTCGGCGCCGGGCGCCTGCCGCGGATAGATCAGAAGCATCCCGGCATCGACGAGAGCGCCGCTATTGGTATGCTCCGCCTGGCCATCGACTGCGGCGTCAACTACCTGGACATTCCCTATCTCTACGACGCGACGCGCCGTGAAAACCTGGACCGTTTTATCGGCCGGGCGCTGCAAAACGGCTACCGCCAGAAAATAAAGATTGCCGCCAGCCTGCCCGCTGCCCGGATAAAGTCCGGCGATGACCTCGAGCGCCGGGTAGAAGAGCAGCTCAACCTCCTGGGAATCGGTAGCCTCGACTTTTTTCTCCTGGGAGGGCTAAATCGCCTTAACTGGCCGGTTCTGCCGGCGGAAGATGTGCTGCGCCGCGCGGAAGCCCTGCAAAAAGACGGGCGTATCGGCTACCTGGGCTTTTCTTTCCATGATGACTTCCAGACCCTGAGGACCATCCTGGACGCCTCCGATAACTGGACGCTATGCCAGTTCCAGTACAGCTTTATGGATGTCGACCACCACCCGGGCGTCGGCGGTCTGAAATACGCCGCCGCTCAAGGCCTGGCGGTGCTCGCCGCCGGACCCCTCAGGGGAGGTCGCCTTACCTCAAACATCCCCGAACCTGTCACCCGGCTGTGGGCAGGCGCGCCGCGATACTCTCCGGCGGGGTGGGGACTGCGCTGGGTCTGGAACCATCCGGAGGTCGCCACCGTCGTCAGCGATATGAGCACGCTGGAGCAGGTCAAAGAGAATATCGCTCTGGCGGATGACGCAACTGCCGATAGCCTTTCCGTCGCCGAGGAGCTGCTCATCAACCGGGTCAGGGATACTTACCGCAGTTCCCGTCAACTCTCCTGTACCGCCTGCCGCGGCTGTATGCCCTGCCCCCTGGACATCGACGTGCCCCGCATCTTCGAGCTCTATAACGACGCCGTAATGTACGGGGAAACAGAAATACCGCGGTCAATTTATCGGGACGAGGGGCACCGCGCCGAAATCTGTACGGAATGCGGACTCTGCGTTAACGCCTGCGGCTTTAAGTTCCCTATCACCGATTGGCTCAAAAAAGCCCGGCAATTACTCACTGAGGATTAACGGGATGGCTGTCGTTAAAAGGCGTTGCCGCTTTCCCCATTTTTTCAATATTGCATTTTTATTTCAGAGGTGGTTAAATATAACGCCTTATCCGTTTTTCCTTAACTTCTAAAGGGAATTTTGACCAATAGCTCAAAAAACACTCGCGAGACGCACAACAAAAGGAGGTAAATATGGCAATTGACCAGTCTATTGAACGCCAACTTGGCCGACTACGTATCTGGAATATCGCCGTCGGGCTGGTCCTAGCCGTCCAGGCGGTGTTGATGGCCGTACTCACCAACAGTTTTTCTCTCCCGGTAACCGCCACGTTCATGAGCGGGCCGCCCGGCACCATGCCCGAGCTTCACCACCTGTTTAATATCTCCATCGGTTGGGGCGTTTTTGCATTC
>CAYXOZ010000023.1:12365-15951 GCA_964467135.1 uncultured Dehalococcoidaceae bacterium | reverse complement strand
GAGTTCGCCAACTATATACTGGTCGTCTGGGACATTATATCCTTCACAAAAAAACAGAATATCCTCTTCGGGGTCAGGGGCAGCGCCGCATCGAGCATTGTCCTGCACTGCCTAGGCATTACCCCCCTCGACCCCCTTGAGCACGGGCTGGTCTTCGAGCGCTTTCTTAATATCGAGCGAAAAGAAATGCCGGATATCGACATGGACTTCCAGGACGACCGCCGTGACGAGGTCATCAACTACGTCTCCCGGAAATACGGCCAGGACCACGTCGCCCAGATTATCACTTTCGGGACGCTCGGCGCGAGGGCGGCCATCCGGGACGTGGGGCGGGCCCTCGGCATGCCCTACGGGGACGTCGACCGCGTCGCCCGGCTGATACCCAACGTGGTTGGCATGACCCTGGCTAAAGCCCTCGACGAAAATCACGAGCTCAAGACCATCTACCAGGACGACGAAATCGTCCGCAACCTGGTCAACTCCGCGCGGCGGGTGGAAGGCATCTCCCGCCACGCCAGCACCCACGCCGCCGGCGTCGTTATCTCTAAAGAGCCTCTCACCGACCACGTGCCTTTACAGCGCGGCGCGAAGGTCAACAGCCAGGAAGCTGTGATGACCCAGTACTCCATGGACGATATCGCCCACATCGGCCTGCTTAAAATGGACTTCCTCGGTCTGGCCAACCTGACCATCCTGGGCCGGGCCAAAGAAATCATCCGCCAGACTCACGGCACCGAAGTCGACCTTTACAAGCTCCCGATGAACGACAAAAAGACCTTCGAGCTCCTTTCCGCGGGGGAAACGGCCGGGGTTTTCCAACTCGAAGGCGCCGGCATGCGCCGCTATATCAAGGACCTCAAGCCCACCGTTTTCAGCGATATCTCCGCCATGGTCGCTTTATACCGCCCCGGCCCCATGGAGCACATCCCGCGCTTTATCGATTCCAAGCACGGTAAGATACCGATAACCTATCCCCACCCCGCCCTGGAAAACATCCTCAAGGAGACCTATGGCGTCATCGTTTACCAGGAGCAGGTGCTCTTCATCGTCAGGGAGTTCGCGGGTTACACCCTCGGGCAGGCGGATATCTTCCGCAAAGCCATGGGCAAGAAAATCGCCGAGACGATGAGGAAGGAAAAACGCAACTTCATCAGCGGCGCCAAAAAACACGACTATTCTCCCGAGGTTGCCGAGCAGGTCTTCGCCCTCATCGAGCCGTTCGCCGGCTACGCTTTCAATAAAGCCCACGCCTCCTGCTATGCCCTGATTGCCTACCAGACGGCCTACCTTAAGGCGAACTACCCGGCGGAATACATCACGGCTTTCCTGGATATCCACGTCGGCGAGCTGGAGAAGACCGCCGGCGCCGTCGCGGAGTGCCGCCGACTCGGCATCGAGGTGCTGCCCCCGGACATTAATCGCAGTCAGCTTGATTTTTCGCTGGAGAAAAACGGCGCCGACCGGCCGGCGATACGCTTCGGGCTGGCGGCGGTTAAAAACGTCGGCACCGGCGCGATTGAGCCCATTATCACCGAGCGCCATCAAAACGGCGTTTTTAAGTCCATCGAAGACCTGTGCCGCCGGTGCGACCTCCAGGCGGTCAATCGCCGGGTAATGGAGAGCCTGATTAAAGCGGGGGCTCTGGACCCCCTGGGTAATCGCGGCACGCTCCTCAATAGCGTTGCCCGCATTCTGGCGCTGGCGCAGCGCGAACAGCACCTGCGCGCCACGGGACAGACCACCATGTTCGACTTATTCGGCGAAACGGCGCCGGTGCCACTGCCCCAGCTCGACCTCGCGCCGGCAGACGCCACTGAACGCGAAAAAGCCTACTGGGAAAAAGAGCTTACGGGAGTGAGCTTTTCCGAGAAGCCGTTCAGCCCGGTCTTCAGCGCCAGGCAGGGCAACGCGGTTTTTTGCGGCAATATCGACGCCGAATTGGATAAACAGGTTGTCGTCACCGCCGGGCGGGTTATTACCGCGCGGTATTCTTTCACCAGGAAAAACGAGTCGTTCGCTATCGTGACCCTGGAGGACGTCAGCGGTCAGGTGGAAGTCATTGCCTGGCCCCAGGTCTTTAGCCAGACTGAAGAATACTGGAAGGAAGGCAATGAGCTCGTCGTCCAGGGTAAAGTGCGGGCGAGAGACGACGAGGTAAGCGTTATCTGCGATAGCGTCAACTACTACGAGCCGCCCGGCGCTGAGGAAGAATTGGCGACGCCGGCCAGACCAAAAGCCGCACCCGCGGTAAATTCCTCGGAAAAAACTGCCGCCTCCCCTCAGAAGCGAAGCCTGGTGATAATCAACATCAAACAGACGGCGGACGCGGAAAGTGATATTTCCCGACTAAATAAAGTAGTCGCCGCGTTGAAGGCTTATACCGGGCACGACGAGGTGCGACTGAACATTCTTAACGGCAGCGCCGCCATCCCCCTCAGGCTGCCCAATATCTATACCGGCTACGGCCCGGAGCTCCGTCGCCAGCTCGTCGAGCTGGTGGGAGAAGAGGGAATTCAAATCGAAGCTATAACCTAGCTTATTTTTTTATATTTTCGCCGAGCTCTTCGGTGATGTCCCGGGACATTTTCAGGAACAGCTTCTTCAGCCTCTTCATGACGTCCTGGGCGGCTTTTTCGCCGGCGGTGCGCGCCTCGTCCGCCGCCGCCCGGGCATCCGCCGCCGCGGCTTCTATCTCATCCAGAAGCTCGGGAAGAGGTTTGCTGAAAATATCGTGCTTGGGGGTCGGTTTGTCCGCCATATTTTTCTCCTTAGTTGGCCCTTATCAATTATTATAGCACATGCGCCTTCTGGAATCTTTCATGACTTGGTGCTACAATAGATATCCTATTATGAGCACGGAAGAAAAACCGCAAAATCAACCCGAGGATATTCACCGGGGGCACCGGAAGAGACTGCGTGATAAGTTTCTCCGGTCCGGCCTGGCCGGCTTCCACGACTACGAAATCGTGGAGTTGCTGCTCAGCCTGGGCACGCCGCGCCGCGACTGCAAAGTACCCGCCAAAGAAGCGGTCAAGAAGTTCCAGACGCTGCGCGGTGTCCTGGAAGCCACCCCGGAAGAGCTACAGCAGATTGACGGCATCGGGGCGCACAGCGCCTTCGGCATTAAACTGGTCCAGGAAGTGGCCCGTGAGTTCCTCAAAGCCAGAATCCTGGATAAACCTTTCTATCGCTCCTCGCAGGAGGTGTTCGACTACCTTTACCACTCCATGCGTGGGCTCAAGAAAGAGATTTTTAAGGTTATGTACCTCAACGCCCAGAACCAGATTACCGATACCGTCGACCTTTCCGAAGGGACGGTCAACAGCAGCTCCGTATCTCCCCGGGAGGTCATCGAGGGGGCGTTAAAAAGCAACGGGACGGCCTTGATTTTCGTCCATAACCACCCCTCCGGCAACCCCGAGCCCAGCGTGAACGATAAAGGACTGACGCGCGAGCTGGTCTATGCCAGCAAGCTGCTGCGTCTCAGGGTCCTCGACCATATCATCATCGGGGACAACCGCTACTACAGCTTCGCCGCCGAGGGGCTCATCGAGCAATACGAGGCGGACTTCCTGAATATCATGCT
>CAYXOZ010000023.1:11125-12265 GCA_964467135.1 uncultured Dehalococcoidaceae bacterium | reverse complement strand
TCCCCTCGATAAATGCCACGCCAGCGAATTTATCGATATTATCGGCAACCATCGTTATGCCTTTATCGCAGAAGGAGGTGAAACGCGTACTCTAAAAACCGGGACCGCCCCCGAGAGGAGAGAGTCGCTGCCATCCGGCCGGACCGCCCTTTTCACACCTTTGATGAAAAGATTCGCTGTCTCGGGACTTAAAGGATTCACCGACCCGGAAATCATCGAGCTTTTTCTGAGCATTTGCCCCTATCACCGGCAGAGCCACCCGCTAGTGCAGATTATAAACAAATTCCAGAATATACGGGGGCTCCTGGCCGCTTCTCCGGAGGAACTGGAACAGTCGGGACTGGACTCACGGTGTATCCATTACATCAGGCTCTTTCGTGATATTCCCGCCAAGGTCCTGGAAGACAAAATGAAGGAACAACCGGTATATAAGTCCCCCCATGATATTGTTAAATATCTTTACTTTTCTATGCGTGACCTCAAGAAAGAAGCCTTTAAAGTTATCTATCTGGATTCCCGAAATCAAATAATCAGCACGAGCGACCTTTTCAGAGGAACGCGGGATAAAATTACAGTAAATGCACGCGAGGCCGTTGAATTTGCCGTGGCCAACGATGCCAAATCCCTGATTTTCGTCCACAATCACCCATCAGGCGACCCATCTCCGAGCCATGACGATAAACGACTCACCAGAGACCTCGTCTTCGTCGGCGATATCCTGCAAATCAGGGTGCTGGACCATATTATCATGGGCGATAACAGGTACTACAGCTTTGCCGAATACGGGTTGATAAAAGAATATGAGCTGGATTTCCTGAACCTAAAATTGACCGGCACCAGAGAAGCCAAAAGAATGCGAGCTGACAGCCGCGACCAAACGAACGTATAAGGTCAGTAATCAAAAAACAGGGCCCGTCAAACCCCTCGGCCGCTTTCCAGTCGCAGCAGGAACTCCTTCATTTTAAGCCCCCCGCTGAAACCTCCCAGGCTGCCATCGCTTGCCAGCACGCGGTGACACGGCACGATAACGGGTAGCGGGTTCGCGGCCAGGGCCTGCCCTGCGGCGCGCGCCGCCCCCGGTCTCCCGGCCCGGTCAGCTACCCATTGATAGCTGCGGGTCTGTCCGCGGGGAATCAGGCG
>CAYXOZ010000023.1:0-11025 GCA_964467135.1 uncultured Dehalococcoidaceae bacterium | reverse complement strand
CGGGTCTGTCCGCGGGGAATCAGGCGGGCCGCCCGCCACACCGCCTGCTGGAAGGACGTCGTGCCACTAAAGTCTAACTGACAGGTGAAATCTACATTGCCGCCGGTAAAGTAAGCCCGGTAACATTCTAACAGGTCGGCGAAATAGCGCGGTTCCATGACGGCTGCCTCGACGCTATTCCCGAGCAAGTGATAAGCGAGTGCCTCCGAGCGTTGCGGCAGAGTGGCGCGCCGCAGACCGGCTGACGAGCCCAGCAAAGCTATCCAGCCGGCGGCCGTCTCAAAAACGGTATAGTAAGATTCTGCACTCATTTCCGATTGGGAGATTCTAGGACCGGCTGGCCCGGCGGCGCTGGTACAAAGCGGCGACGATGATGAGAATAATACCCAGGATGATGCTGACCAGAATTTTTATGAGCTGCGCAAAATCCAGGGAAAGAAAATAGGCGTACGTGAAGACACCGGCCACCACCGCCACTCCGTAGCTGACAAAATGTGCTTTGACACCCTTTTGCCTGACTATCCGGACAATTATCCAGGCGATGAACCCCAGGGCCGCCAGTACCGCTATCGCTACCACCATTAATTTACCAGCCTATCTCTTCAAAGTATTTGCCCAGGAAACCGAAAAGACCGACCGTCAGCAGCAGCGAGCCTATCTTGCCGAGGTCGGACAGGTACTTCACGTATTCCGCCGCCAGGTAGCCGATGCCGGCAAGGCAGAACAGGATGCCGAATCCGTAGAGGATATATTCCATCTTCATAGCTTTACCCTGCCCTCTCAGGTATCACGGGTTTTGGTATAAAGAAATTGGGGCTGATATAAACGTTTATCCTTCGTTCCGTTTCTCCCCTTTTAATCAATATCGTGAAATCATAGCTCATCTGGGTGGGTAAATTATCCGGTATAAAACCGGTAAAATCGGTCGACCATTCCACTTTTTCCGTCCCGAATGCGCCCAGCGCTAACGTCTCGGATTTTAAATCCGCCAGTTTCGCCTGATTGTGCCACAGTGATATATCGATAGTGGCCTGGTAGGAGGAAAACCGGCGATTGTCAACCTCGTAGGTGAAGGGTATGTCCCCCCCGCTCTCGATGTTTATCCCCGGGGCAAATCCGAACTCTTCCTGCTGCTGCCACTGCTCGATGTCTATCTTCTGAGGAAAATTAACGCCCGTGACCGAAAGGGTATCGTAAAGTCCCAGATAGCCATCGAAGATGAAGATAAGGATAATCCCGATGAAACAGGCAAGCGTGATAAACAGATAAATATTCTTATGTTTCACGGTCTTAACGCCCGGACACTCTTTTTCTTTAGTATAATACAAGGCGAAGCGTTATACAATATTGCTTATTTAAACTCCGGCTCGATGAGACCGTAGTTGCCGTCGTTACGGCGATACAAAAGCCGGACCTCCTGGCTGGCGGCGTCAACGAAAAGAAAGAAATCGTGGCCGAGCCGCTCCATGGACTCGATGGCTTCTTCCCGGGACATCGGCTCGACGATGAAATGCTTGGTCTTGACCACTTTCCTTTCCGATACCGGCGGTTCCGCCTGCGGGTATTTGCCCCTCGCCAGGGGGTTGCCCCGGCCCCGGTCGTAGAGCTTGCCCTTGTGGCGTTCTAGCTGGCGCGTCATGACGTTAACGACGCGGTCAATGGCTTTAAAGAGGTCTTCACCCCGCTCCTCGGCATGAAAGGCGTCGTCCGCCACGCCGCTGTTGACCGCCACCCTTACCAGGTAACGCTGCTGGCGGGATTTCGTTTGTTCCTCGGAAATTTCCACTTTTATTTCCATAATATCGGGGAGATGCTTGTCGAGCTTGCTTAGCTTACGTTCAATGTATTGCTGTGCGGCTGGCGTTATCTCCGTATTGGTCCCGGCTATCTGCAACTCCATCTTTCCACGCTCCTGTTCTTATAGTTCCAATGCCACGACCAGTCCCCACACGCTGGAGGCCCCGGCGTCTTTCAATACCCCGGCGCAGGCGTTAAGAGTCGCCCCTGAAGTTGATACATCGTCGATTAAAATGACCCGCCTATCTTTTAGTCGGCTATCAAGGCAGGCAAAAGCATCGGCGACGTTCTCGCGCCGCTCGCTGACCCCGGCCGACCTCGCCTGGGGAGGCGTATAGCTGCACCTAACGAGGCAATCGGCACTTACCGGCAGACCACAGAGTTTTCCGAGCTCTCCGGCCACCAAAGCGGACTGATTATAGCCGCGCTCGCGGAATCGTTTCCGGTGCAGGGGCACCGGCACCAGCACATCGCCGGGGAGAGGGTTTTCCGTCAGGTAATCGTTTAACAATCGCGCCAGCGAGGGCGCCAGCATCCTCAGGTTACGGTATTTAAGCTCGTGAATCGCCCGGCGTATCACGCCATCAAAAAGGAACGGGGAACGGATGCCGTCTATCTCCGCCGGTGTGTTATCACACCCCCGGCACGCCCCTTTATCGTCGAGCGGTCGCCCGCAGCGGGGACAGACGGGGGGTAAAATAAACGGCAGGCCCGGGCGGCAACCGTCGCAGATATAACTGCCTTCCTTACCACAGCCTACACACCACCGTGGAAAGAAAAGGTCGAGTGCTACCCTCTTGAGATTGGCTATCTGAGGAAGCACATTCACCGCCCGTTGTCAGCTATAACACTGAGACTCCCGTGAAACTATCGAGGCCGGGAGTTATGGAGCGTGCCGCTCATGATGGGTTCGTCCCTGTAGACGTCACCGTTCCGGATTTTGAGGTTAAAGCCGCAATCGGGATTGGTGCAAACCCAGGCTTTAAACTGGATAGATGCCCCCTGGCTGCCGAAATCGGATAAAGGCACCAGGTCTCCAGAATTGCATTTTTGACACTTGGGGAAAGTGATCTGTTCCATGGGGTCCTCCTCCCAACCAAAAAATAAAATAACCGTCTAAGTATAACCTGAAACAGTGACGATTGACAAGTGTCCTTAAGGCTTATTTTGACGGCAGCTGTTAATTTTCCGGCGCCCCGTGTTACTAAACCCCCGGACTTTAGCTATTAACGGCCGGTTTTGCGTGGACCCGGTTCTGCACGCTACGAATAACCAGATTGGCGATGATGGGGTCGAACTGGGACCCGCTGTACCATAATAGCTCGTCGACGGCATCCAGTTTTGACATGGCCTTCCGGTAGGGACGGTCCGAAACCATCGCCTGGTAAGCGTCCGCCACGGCGACAATCCTCGCCCCCAGGGGTATATCTTTGCCCCGCACCGATTGCCCGAGGCCGGAACCGTCATAATGGTCATGGTGGTGGGAGATAATCCGCACCACGTTATCATTAACGAACGGCTTGACCAGCCGGGGGCCGATAACGGCGTGAGTCATGATATGCCTGTACTCACCGGGGGTCAGCTCGCCGGGCTTGTTCAGAATATCCGGGTCGACGGCTATTTTACCGACGTCGTGCAGCAGGGCCGCCCAGCGCAGGTCGTCCAGCTCTCCGGGGGGGAGATTAAGCTCCCGGCCGACCGCCAGTGTTAGCTCGGTGACATCGCGCGAGTGACCTTTGATGTAGCTGTCCAGCGACTCCAGCGTGCTGACCAGGTTCTCGATAGCCCCGATAAATATTTTCCTCGGCTCCTCCGATTCGCGGTCGGCTTTCTTGGCAATATCCCGCAAATAACGCTGGATTTCCAGACCTACCTTGCGCTTGTCGAGGGTGCCGCTGACGCTCTGTAAAACCTGCTCGAACCGGAAAGGCTTGTTGATATAGTCCTCGGCGCCGTCCTTGATACATTGCGCCACAATCATGGGGTCGGCGATACCGCTGGCCATAATCACCGCTGTCTCCGGGAAACGGTTAACGATATCCGGCAAGACAGCGCTGCCCGACCTGCCCGGCATATTGATATCCATAATCACGACGTCAGAGGGGTTTTTATCCAGCTTCTCGAGGGCCTGGTCGCCATCCTCAGCTTCATCACAGACGTAGCCACGCATGGCCAGACCTTTATTGAGAATACACCGGATAGCTTCCTCGTCATCAACCAGAAGAATACGTTCTTTCGGCTCAGTCATGAGACGCCTCCAGCCTTAACTACCTGCGTCAATTCTAAACCGCGGAAGCTAAACAAGACGTAAATTATGGGGTTGGCGCATAAATATTTAGTAAAAAATGGCGCCAGTGTAAACGTAAGGGATGGAAAGAGGAAACTTAAAAATGGGAAACGATTATTTTAACATTATCGAGGCCAGCCGTGAATAAATCGGGCCGTTCCTCATCAGCTGGCTTTTCATCAGATGGACGGCATCGACGCTAAAACTATCGGTATGCTCCGCCGCGGTCCCGGCAACCAGCTCGCCGAGACGCTGCCTCTCTTCCGGCCGGGCCTCCTCGCGGACCCTGGCCAGAGTCAGGTGAGGCGTAAACGCCCGCGACTCCGCTTTGAATCCCAGCGGCGCCAGGCTGGCATCGATGCGTTTTTGCAGCGCATCGAGTTTTTCCACGTCTCCGGATAGTCCCACCCAGACCACCTGGACGCGCCTGGGGTTGGGGAAAACGCCCAGTCCGCTTATCTGGAGTTGAAAGGGGGCCACCCCGCGGCAGGCTTCTTCCAAAGCTGAGGTGAGGTTACCGATATCGCCGGCGTTTACATTGCCGAGGAACTTAAGCGTCAGGTGCATGATGGTGGGGTCGACCCACTTTACCGGCGCGCGTGCGTCCGTCCTCAGTCTTGACTGTATCCGGCCCAGGGATGCCTGTACCTCCGGCGGCAGCTCGATGGCGATAAACGAACGTATCGATTCCATATTGCGTAACTACTTACCCAGTAGCCGGCGGGCGTTGCCGGAGAGTATCATATCCCTATCATCCTCTGATAGCTCCAGGGCATCGATTTCCTTAAGCAAACGGGACGGCGGCAGGACGGGATAGTCCGTCCCGAAGAGAATGCGGTCGGCGCCCACCAGGTCTTTTACGTAACGGTAAATATCGGGTCGGTAGAGGAACGGGGAAACGGCCGTGTCAAAATAGACGTTCTCCAGCGCCCGCCGCACCTCCGGCATCAGGGTGTAAAACGGCAGGCCGCCGCCCCAGTGGGCGCAGACGACCGCCACACCGTTAAGAGCGGCGATAAAGCGGTAGAGCATTTCCGGCGTGGCCGCCCCTTTTCCCCGATAAACATGCCCGACGGGGTCGGACGAGTGTGTCATTAAGATTAAATTATGTTCCCGTAGCAGCCGGGAAAAAGGCCCAAGGCTTTCTGGAGTCAACCTCCCCGGCGACTGCGTATCCGGGCGGAGCTCACCGACCCCTCTAATACCCCCGCGAACACAACGCTCGATTTCGGCGAGGGATTTATCTTCGTAATAGTCGGCGACGGAGCAGAACCCGACCAGGCGCTCCGGATAGCGAGCTATCGATTCCAGGATGTAGTCGTTGGTTTCCACGCAGAGCTCGTGAGTGCTCCAGCCGTAGTTAACGATGACGGAGACCGCCACTCCCTCGCGGTCCATGGAAACGATGAGGTCGTCGGCGGTGGCAATGGCGACTTTTTCACCCGCGTAAATCTCGGCGAAAGCGGGGTCTCTTTCCACATACCGCCGGCGGTCATTCTTTATCCGCGGCGGCAGCGCATGCGTGTGGAAATCGATTATCATGATCCGACTACACGCTTGTAGCGATAGCTATTCTTTCTTTTCCGGCTTTTCCGGCTTAGCGGCGGCGGCCTCAGCGGCGGGTTTTTCCGCGCCGGCCTCGGCTTCAGCCTCACCCTCGGCGACAACCTCTTCCGCCACTACTGGCTTCTCTTCCTCGACCTTGATAATGACCTCCGTCACCTTGACGACCAGCTGTTCCGGGTCGACGTGGACGGCAATATCGGGGTCGAGGACGATATCTTTAACGTGAATGGCCTGCTCCAGCTCCATCAGGTTACTTATGTCAACTTCTATCCGGGGCGGCACCTTTTCCGGCAGACATTCGATGCTCAACATCGTGATACCGCGGGAAATCATGCGGCCCTTGCCCTTCATGGCCGGGGCTTCACCCACCAGGACGATGGGCACGTCCATCGTCATCTTTTCACCCTTCATCACCTGGTAAAAATCGACGTGGAGGAGGTATTTGCCCAGCGGGTCGGTCTGTATCTCGCGGACGAAGACGCTTTTCGGCTCTTTTTCACCGGCGACTTTAAGGCTGACGAGGCGCGTGGTGCCGGCGTGAGAAACGATTTTCCTGAGCTCGCCGGTATCACACTGGAGGGCCAGCGATTCCAGGCTATGGCCGAAGAGATGGGCCGGTGTGATGCCGCGGCGGCGTAAAAAGCGGTTCTTCTTCCCGAGCACATCTCTCTTAGCGGCGGTCAATGTCAACTCATCCATTTTTCCCCTTTCAACCCTTCAATTTAACCATAAATAGACGGAAAAATCAATTTGGGGGGCCTTTTTACAGTTCGACGCCAGTACTAAAGAACGGCACGGCCTGCCCGCGCCCTCCTTGACAGTTGGGGAAAAAACGATTACGCTATGAGTCAAGACTACCCAACGGCGTCCCGCAACGCCGGTTTTATATTACAGGAAGGTGAAACATGTCCAGAAAAAATATCGGGCTTCCCCAGGAAGATAAAGCCGCCCACCTTGCCCGCCTCTTATCAAGACCGCTCCCCGAAGTACTGGATGAAATGGAGGCCAGTGTTAAGAGCGCTATCGAATCGGCTAAAATCGCCGAGGAGGCCGGCAAAGCCGCCCGGGAGGCTGCCGAGCTGGCGACCAAAGCATCAGCGGAAGCGGCCAGGAAATCAGAAGAAACAAGACAGAGCGGAGATAAAATCCTCGAAAGCACCACCAAAGCGGTAGCGGAAGCGATTGCCAAAGCGGAAGTTGCGGCCAGGGTATCACGGGAAGCCGTCGCCGAAGCCAGTAAAAAAATGACCGAGGTCGTTAAGCAGGCCAAGGAAGCCACCGAAGCTTCCGCCAAAGCCTCAAGAGAAGCGTCGGTGGAAGCCGGGAACCGGGCCGCCGAGGTCATGAAGCAGGTCAAAGAAGCCACCGAAGCGGCCGCCAGGATATCGCGGGAAGCGACCTCCCAGGCGGAAAATAAAGCTAACGATGCCATAAAACAGGCTAAAGACGCCGCCGAAGTGGCGGCCAAGGTATCGAGAGAGACGGTCAGTGAAGCCGGCAAAAGGACGGCCGAAGCGCTAAAACAGGCCCGAGAGCTCGCGGATAGCTCGGTAAAGTCCGGTAAAGACGTCGAGAAATGGACTTCGGAAGCGATCGCCCGCGCCCTCGAAGCGGTGGAGAAAGCCGTGAAAAAAGCCGAGGAGGTCAATCTGGCCGGCAAGAAAGCCGCCGAGGACGCGGTAAGGAGAGCGGAGGAGGTTGGCGCCAGGGCTATGGAAGCGGCGGATAAAGCCACCCGAAGGGCGGAAGAAGTGGACGCGGCCGCTAAAAAAGCCGCTGAAGAAGCCGCCAGAAGGTCGGAGGAAGCCAGCGCCCGGGCCCAGGAAGCGGCTAATAAAGCTCACCAGAGAGCCGAAGAGGCGGATACGTCTGCTAAGAAGGCGATGGACGAGGCGATAGCCAAAGCCGAAGAAGCCAGCGCCAAAGCGCTGGAGGCCGCGGAACGGGCGCCGCAGGCGTCCGAACAAGGCGCTGTAAAGTCCCGGGAAGCTGCCGCGGCGGCGGAAAAAGCGGCCCTGGAAGCCGCGAAAAAAGCCGAAGAAACCCGCGAGACACTTGAGAAAGCCATCACGAAAATTTCACGGACCACGTCCGAGATGGTAGCCAAAGCCGAAGAGGCGTTACGCAAAGCCTCCGAGGCCAGCGACCGGGCGGCGGAAGCTATCGCCAAGGCCGAGACCGCCATCAAAGCCGCCAACGAAGCCCCGGCCAGGGCCGCTAAATCGGCGACCGATGCCGCGAAGATAGCGGCTAAAGCGGAAGAAGAAGCCCAGAAAGCCCGGCGGGCTACCGAAGAAGCCGTCCAGAAAGCGGAAAACGCGGCCTCGATGGCCCGGAAAGCCCTGGCCGATATGGGGAAAATGGGCGCGGATATGGGAGTGAATGCCCCCAAGGAGTAATTTTTTCGGCGGAAATATTCGCCTGAGTATTTAGCTACGCGTGATAACGATGCCTTCCGATTTTAACCATTCACCGTTGAAGACCCCGGCGGAAAAAGCAAAAGCCGGGGTATTTTCTGCCGATGAAGACCTCAAAACGGTCGCCAAAAGGCTCCGCCGCGATATCGTCACGATGATAGGCAAAGCCGGCAGCGGCCATCCCGGCGGCTCGCTTTCCGCCGTGGAGATAGTCACCGCGCTTTACTGGAAGATTATGCGCTTCAAGCCCGCCGACCCTGACTGGAAGGACAGGGATAGATTTATTCTGAGCAAGGGGCACGCCGCCCCCGTCCTCTATGCCGTCCTGGCGGAATGCGGTTATTTCCCAAAGGCCGAGCTGGGTACCCTGCGCCAGATTAACAGCCATTTGCAGGGGCACGCCGACCGCACTGTCACCCACGGCGTCGAAATGTCCTCGGGGAGCCTGGGTCAGGGGCTATCGTTCGCCGTCGGCTGCGCGCTGGCAGGCCGACTCGACAACGCGTCCTGGCGCGTCTACGCCCTTCTCAGCGACGGTGAGTGCGACGAAGGCCAGACCTGGGAAGCCGCCATGTCCGCCCCTAAATTCAAGGTCGATAACCTGACCGCCATCGTCGATAAAAACCGCATCCAGTTGAGCGGCTTTACCAAAGATATCATGGACCTCGACCCCCTCAACAAGAAGTGGGACGCCTTCGGGTGGGAGGTTTTCGAGGTGGACGGGCACGACTTCGACCAGCTTCTCGATGCCTTCGGAAAAGCCCGGAAGGTCAAAGGAAAGCCCGCCGTTATCATAGCCCATACCGTCAAAGGTAAAGGGGTCAGCTTTATGGAGAACAACGTCGACTTCCATGGTAAAGCCCCTAGCGCCGAGCAGCTGGAAAAAGCCTTGAAGGAGCTGGCATAGCGTGGCTGAAGAAATCGCCCCGAGAGACGTCTACGGCAAGACCCTCGTGGAGCTGGGCCGGGAGAATAAGGATATCGTCGTGCTGGACGCCGACCTCAAGCCTTCGACGATGACCCAGTATTTCGAGAAAGAGTTCCCGGAGCGTTTCTTCGAGGTGGGCATCGCCGAGCAGAATATGATTGGCGTCGCCTGCGGGCTGGCGGCTTCCGGGAAAATACCCTTCGCCAGCACGTTCGCCGTTTTCGCCCCGGGGCGTTGCTTCGACCAGATACGGGTCTCGGTCGCGCAGGCGCGACTCAACGTTAAAATAGTCGTTACGCATGCCGGCCTGACCGTCGGGGAGGACGGTGCTTCCCACCAGGCACTGGAAGACCTCTCCCTGGTCTGCTCACTGCCCGGCTTTACCGTCATCGTCCCGGCGGACGGCATCGAGACAGCCCAAGTTATCAGGGCGGTAGCCGCGCATAAGGGCCCCTGTTACGTCAGGCTTTGCCGCCCCAAGTTGCCGGTTATCTTTGATAATAGCTACAAATTTCAAATTGGCAAAGCGGTGGAAATGAGGCCGGGCACGGACGCAACGGTCATCGCCTGCGGCGTGATGACAGCGCCGGCGCTCGAAGCCGCCAGACAGCTTGAACAGGAAGGCGTTATCTGCCGGGTCGTCAATATGTCCACGCTTAAACCTGTCGATGAAGCGGCTATCGTTAAAGCCGCGACGGAGACGGGTGCCGTCGTCACCGCCGAAGAGCACCAGGAGCACGGCGGACTGGGCAGTATCGTGGCGCGGATTACCGCCGGGCGCCATCCTGTGCCGATGGAGTTCGTGGCGGTTAAAGACGTTTTCGGGGAGTCCGGCAAGCCGGCGGAGCTGCTGGTAAAATATGGGTTGACTTCCAGAGAGATAGTCGCGGCGGTAAAAGCCGCAGTAAAGAGAAAAGGCTAGCTTTCTTGTCATTGCGAGCCATCCCGACCGCAGTCGGGAGGCGTGGCAATCTCAATCATAGCAATAGAAATTTCATGGGGATTTCCCGTCGCTACGCTCCTCGCAATGATAGATGAAATGCCGTTTTCTTTAGTCCAGATAGGTTATCTTCGACGGCGGCCTGTCTTTGATATCCACTTCGATGCCCGCTTCTTTAAATATCTCGATAAAGCGGTCATCGTCGTATTTCCCGAAGGTCACGAAGCGCGCAATCCGGGCGTTGACCAGCATCTTGGCGCAGAGCACGCAGGGCGTGTGCGTACAGTAAACGGCGCTCCCTGCCAGGCTCACGCCGTGAAGCCCCGCCTGGATAATCACGTTCTGCTCGGCGTGGATGGCGCGGCAAATTTCTTGCCTTGTCCCGGAGGGTATCCCCAGCTCGTCGCGCAGGCAGCCCAGCTCCAGGCAGTCTTTAGCCCCCGCCGGCGCTCCGTTATAGCCGGTCGTCAGGATGTGCTTGTCCCGCACGGCGATGGCCCCCATGTGGTGCCGCCGGCAGGTCGAGCGCTCGGCCACCACCGAGGCTATCTTCAGGAAATATTCATCAAGGTCAGGGCGTTTGGGTAAAGTCATGTTAACCTCTTGATTATCCTTTCCACCTGTTTCTTCATGTTGGCAAACGAGGAATCGTTGAGGACTGTAAAATCCGCCATGCAGATGGGGCCGCCCTTATTCAGGTTCTCTATTTCGGCGCGGTCGCGGGAGGCGGCTTCCTGCGGTGTCCGCGGCCTTTTCTCACGACTTCCCAGGCGGGCATAACGGTCTCCCGGCGGCGACCATACTGCCACTACGATGAAGTTATCGCCGTAGTATTCTTTAAGATACAGGTATTCCTCCCAGGAGTAAAGCCCGTCCACCACCACGTTGGAGTTTTTCAGAGCGTCATCGATGCGGGGCACGCTCAGCCTGGCATAAGCCGCCATGCCGTGCTCTTCCCGGATTCTTTCCCTCTCCGGGCGCTCGTTCTCCTCGGTCAAAGGCAGGCCCTTGGCTTTAACCGCTTCATCGGTAATGTCACCGAATCTGACGATGGCAAAGCCGTTATCTTTAAACAGCTTCGCCACCTCCG
>CAYXOZ010000022.1:2778-15973 GCA_964467135.1 uncultured Dehalococcoidaceae bacterium | reverse complement strand
GCTGAACCGAAAGAAAAACCGGTAAAGGCAGCTAAAGTCACCCCGGCCGTCGAACCGGAAGCCAAGCCGGCTAAACCCCGGGCGAAAAAACCGGTAAAAACCGCGGAAACTGAAGTCGTCGAGACCAAAGCAGTGGAAGGACCCGCCGCGCCGAAAAAACCTCGTAAGAAAACCACGGCGGCGGAAAAACCCGAAGCCAAAACCGAAAAACCGGCACAAGTAAAGAAGACCGCCAGAGCGAAAAGCAAGGATAAGTAAGAGGCACCAGTCATGCAGCAGCCCAAACGCGTCAAATATCGCAAATCCCAGCGGGGACGCCGTCGCGGTAAAGCCCGGGCCGGCAACACCCTTGACTTCGGCGATTACGGTATGCAGGCCCTGGAGTCCGCCTGGCTGACCAGCGCCCAGCTCGAAGCCGCCCGCCGCGCCATGACCCGCTATATCCGCCGCGGCGGCAAGGTCTGGATTCGCGTCTTCCCGGACAAACCGGTCACCAAGAAACCGGCGGAGACGCGCATGGGCAGCGGCAAGGGCCTGGCGGACCACTGGGTGGCGGTGATTAAGACCGGCCGGGTGATGTTCGAGATGGCGGGGGTGGGAGAAACCGTCGCCCGGGAGGCGATACGCCTGGCGTCCCATAAGTTGCCCCTGAAGACCCGCTTCGTTTTGAAAGAAGCCGCCGTCACGGCGGTTGAGGCGGCCAAATAGGAGTATCATGGCGAAACTGAAGGAATTCCGCGACCTCAGCACCGAAGACATGAAAAAGCAGCTGGAAGATTCCCACCAGGAGCTTTTCAACCTCCGCTTTCGCCTTAATACCAAGCAGCTGGTGAACCACCGCGAGGTGCGGAGAGTCAAGAGGAAGATTGCCCGTTTGAATACCTTGCTCACGGAAAGAGAGCTGGAGATAAGGTAGGTCGGGAGAATATGGCAGAAGTAAAGCGCAAGACCAGGGTCGGCGAGGTCATCGGCGATAAAATGGCGAAGACCGTTATCGTCGCCGTGGATACTCCCCGGAAACACCCCATCTATAAGAAGACCATCCGGAGAAGCGTGAAATACTACGCCCACGACGAAAAGAAGCAGTGCAAAATCGGCGATACGGTCCGGATTGAGGAGACCCGCCCCCTTTCCCGACTCAAACGTTGGCGCGTGGTGGAAATAATCGTTAAAGGCGAGGTAGCGGAGATAAAACCCGAGGAAATAACGAACTAGACTTGTGGTGAAACAGCAATGATTCAGATGCAGAGCAGACTCAGAGTAGCGGACAATTCCGGGGCGCGGGAAATTATGTGCATTAACGTGCTCGGCGGCACGCGGCGGAAATATGCCTATATCGGCGATACTATCGTCGCCTCGGTGAAAAAGGCGATTCCCAACGCCGCCACCAAGAAGGGCGATGTGGTGCGGGCGGTCATTATCCGCACGGCCCACCCCTACCGCCGCCCGGACGGCTCGTATATAAAGTTCGACGAGAATGCCGCGATTATTTTAAGCGACAAGAATAATCCCAAGGGGACGCGCATCTTCGGGCCGGTCGCCCGCGAACTGCGTGACAAGCAATATACCAAGATTATTTCGCTCGCGCCCGAGGTTCTATAAAGGCAGAAACGACGATGAAAATACATAAAGACGACAACGTGCTGGTTATCGCCGGCAAGGATAAAGGGAAAAAGGGCAAGGTGCGCTTCGCCTACCCCCGCGAACAGAAGATAATCGTGGAAGGCGTCAACTTCATTAAAAAGCATTCCAAAGCCAAGGGTGCCGCCCGGCAGGCCGGCATTATCGACCTCGAGGCGCGCCTCGATGTCTCCAACGTGATGCTGATTTGCGCCAAGTGCAATAAACCGGCCCGCGTCGGCTATAAAAAGCTTGAAGACGGCCGGGAGGTAAGGTTCTGCCGCGCCTGCCGTGAGGTGGTTGATTAAATGTCCCGACTCAAGGAAAAGTACCGCAAAGAAGTCGTCCCCCGCCTGATGGAAACCGGCGGTTTCAAGAACGTCATGCAGGCCCCGCGACTGGAGAAAATCGTGCTGAACATCGGCCTGGGCGAGGCCATCGCCAACGCCAAGGCGCTGGAAACGGCGCAGGCTGACCTGCAGACCATCGCCGGCCAGCACGTGGTTATCACCCGCTCGAAGAAGTCTATCGCCGCTTTCCGGCTCAGGACAGGGATGCCCATCGGCCTGATGGTGACGCTCCGGGGCGACCGCATGTATGATTTCTTCGATAAGCTGGTCAACGCGGTGCTGCCCCGCATGCATGAGTTCCAGGGGGTCTCCCCGGACTCGTTCGATGGCCGCGGCAACTATAGCCTGGGCTTTAAGGAGCAGATACTGTTCCCGGAAATCGAATATGATAAAATCGATAAAGTGCGCGGCCTGGAAATATCCATTATCACCACGGCCCGCAACGATGAAGACGGCAAGCGCCTCCTCGAACTGATGGGAATGCCCTTTGCCAGGGACGGAGAAAGTTAGTTATGGCTAAAAAATCAATGATTTTGAAATCACAGCGGACGCCAAAATTCAAGGTACGGCAGCATAATCGCTGTAAAATCTGCGGTCGACCCCGCGCTTACATCCGCAAGTTCGGCACCTGCCGCATTTGTTTCCGCAAGCTGGCGCTGGACGCCCAGCTCCCGGGAGTTAGAAAATCAAGCTGGTAAGCTGAAAAAGGAAAATGACAGGTATGATAGTTACCGACCCTATTGCCGATATGTTGACCCGGATACGCAACGCCATCATGGTCCGGCACGCCAGCGTTCTCGTGCCCGCCTCCCGGATGAAGCTCGCCATCGCCAAGCTTCTCAAGGAGGAAGGCTTTATTATCGATTACGAAATCGTCCGGGGCATGCCGCACCGGACCATTAAAATCCAGCTCCGGTACATGGAGGGCAATAAACCCGCCATCTCCGGGCTGAAGCGCGTCAGCAAGCCGGGCCTGAGGGTGTACGCCCAGAAAAAGGAAATCACGCGCGTCTACGGCGGGCTGGGTATCTCCATCCTCTCCACGTCTAAGGGACTCCGCACCGGGCAGCAGGCCTGGCGGCAGGGGACCGGCGGCGAAATACTCTGTTACATTTGGTAGGTATTAAAAAATGCCCGGAACAAATATTATAATCTGCTTGGTAGGTTTTATAAATGTCCAGAATAGGTAAAATGCCCATCGCCATACCGTCCGGGGTGACGGTGAATATCAAAGACCGGAACATTACGGTCAAGGGGCCCAGGGGTGAGCTGAGCCGCTCCCTCCCGGCGGAAATGCTCGTAAAAATGGCGGACGGCAAGTTGACCGTCTCCCGGCCGAGCGACAGCCAGAAACATATGGCCTTTCACGGGCTGACGCGGACCCTGGTGGCGAACATGGTGGAGGGGGTGTCTAAAGGCTTTGATAAGACGCTGGAGATAGTCGGGGTGGGCTACCGCGCCGAAAAGACCGGCGATAAACTTTCTGTCCGCGTCGGCTTCTCGCAGCCGGTGGAAGTAAAGCCCCTGCCCGGCGTCACCCTGGCCGTCGAGGGCACCAATAAGATTAAAGTCAGCGGCATCAATAAAGAAGTCGTCGGCGAGATGGCGGCCGAGATAAGGGCCATCCGCCCGCCGGACCATTACAAAGGCAAGGGCATCAGGTATGCCGGCGAGGTTGTCCGCCTGAAACCGGGCAAAGCCGGTAAAGTAGTCGGCAGGAAGGCAGCATGAGCAGGTCCAGCAGCGTTGCAGCCAGAAAAAGAAGGCATATCAGGGTCAGGCGGAAGGTCAGTGGCACCGCCGAGCGGCCGCGTCTGGCCGTTTTTCGCAGCCTGAACCATATTTACGCCCAGGTTATCGATGATACCCGGGGGAGTACCCTGGTCACCGCTTCGACGCTCGACGCGGAGATAGCCGGCGACTCTAAAGGGAAAAAGAAGACGGGCAAGGCGGAATTGGTCGGCGCTCTGCTGGCCAGGCGCGCCGTCGAAAAAGGAATCAAACAGGTCGCCTTCGACCGCGGCGGTTCGCTGTATCACGGCCGCGTCAAGGCGCTGGCGGAAGCCGCCCGCAAGGGCGGACTCGAGTTCTAAGAGAGGGCATGGCAGGAGATGAAGGAACCATTAAGCAGAATTGACCCGGTCGACCTCACCCTTAACGATAAGCTCATTACCGTTAACCGCGTCGCCAAGGTGATGAAAGGCGGCAAACGCCTGCGCTTCAGCGCCCTGGTGGTCACGGGGGACGGCGCCGGGCATGTCGGGGTGGGTATCGGTAAATCCAACGAAGTGCCTACCGCCATCAGCAAGGGTGGCGCCCAGGCCCGTAAGAATCTTATCAAGGTGCCGCTGGCCGGCAGCACCATCCCGCACCAGATTGAAGTCAGCTTCGGGGCGGCCACCGTCCTGCTCAAGCCCGCCATGCCGGGCACCGGCGTTATCGCCGGCGGCAGCGTCCGCGCCGTGCTCGAAGCCTGCGGCGTCAAGGACATCCTGACGAAATCGCTCGGCGCCTCCAACAGCATCAATGTCGCCAGGGCCACCATGAAAGCCCTGGGACAGTTGAAGATACCGCAGGAGGTCATCGCCAAACGTAAAGCTATCGTCACCGCCGGGGAGGTCAAGGCCGGTGAGTAAACTGCGCATTACCTGGATTAAAAGTGGTATCGGCTATGACGAGACCCAGAGGAACACCCTCCGGTCGCTCGGTTTTCACCGGCTCCACCAGAGCATCGTCAAGGAAGACTCGAATTCCCTGCGGGGGATGATAAATAAGGTGAGACACCTGGTCAAAGTGGAGGAAGAAGTTGGTCAGACAAAATAGCATCGCCCCGGCGCCCGGCGCGCGGCACGCCGCCAAGCGGGTAGGCCGCGGCAACGGCAGCGGGCACGGTACCTTTTCCGGCCGCGGCTGTAAAGGACAGAAGGCGCGGGCGGGCAATAACAAGATGCGCCCCGGCTTCGAGGGGGGGCAACTGCCCTTAATCAAGCGCCTGCCCCGGAAACGCGGTTTTACCAACATCTTCCGGACGGAATATGCCGCCGTGAATGCGGGCGCGTTAAATATCTTCGAGTCCGGCAGCGAGGTGACGCCGGAGACGATGCTGGCCGCCGGTATCATTAAAAACCTGAATATCCCCGTGAAAGTGCTGGGCGATGGCGATATCGACCGCGCTCTGACGGTCAAAGCGCACAAGTTTTCCGCTTCCGCTAAAGCGAAAATAGAGGCCGCCGGTGGCAAGGTCGAGGAGGTGGTGCATGCGGCAAAGGCCATCTAGACCCAGACTGCTCCAGGCCATGATGGATGCCTTCAGCCTGCCCGACCTCAGGCGGCGCATCCTGGTTACCCTGGGCATTCTGGTCGTCTTCCGCTTCATTGCCCACGTGCCGTTGCCCGGCGTCGACCTCGACGCGCTGCGCAATCTCTTCGAGAACAACGCCCTGCTGGGCATGCTCGACCTCTTCAGCGGCGGCGCTATGAGGCAGTTCAGCGTAGCCTCGATGGGCGTTTACCCGTATATTACGGCTTCTATTATCATTATCCTGATGGTGCCGATTATCCCGGCCCTGCAAAGGCTTTCGCAGGAAGGGGAAAGCGGCCGGAATAGAATTAACCTCATTACCCACTGGCTGACGGTCCCCCTGGCCGGTCTTTCCGGCTATGGGCAACTTGTATTACTTCAGCGCTCGGGCGTCGTCAGCGGCGCCGAGGCCCTCCCCACCGTCACCATCGTTATTTCATTAATCGCCGGCACCGTTTTCCTGGTCTGGCTCGGCGAGCTTATCACCGAGTACGGTATCGGCAACGGTATTTCGATTATTATCTTCGGCGGTATCGTGGCCGGCTACCCGCAGCTCATCCAGCAGGCCTTCCTCGCCAGGAGTAACATCCCGGGTCTTATCGTCTATCTTCTCATCACACTGGCAACGATTGTCCTCATCGTTATCTTTACCGAGGCGCACCGCCGTATCCCGGTCCAATACGCCCGCAGCGTTTTCCGCGGCGGCCGCATGTACCGGCAGTCCGGCTCGACCCACATTCCCATGAGGGTCAACAGCGCCGGCATGATACCGCTCATCTTCTCGATGTCCATCGTGATTTTCCCCGGTATCGTGGCCAGTTATTTTGTAAAGCCAGGCCAGCCCGGCTTCGCGGATACCATCGTGCGCTGGTTCACCCCGGATACCTCTCCGGGCGGATTTTACTGGATTCTGTATTTCCTACTGTCGGTCGCTTTCACCTTTTTCTATACGATGGTCACCTACCAGCAGCAGGACCTGCCCGGCACGTTACAGAAGCAGGGCGGGTTCATCCCCGGCATAAGGCCCGGCAAGAACACCGCCGCTTACCTCAGCGGCGTCATCAACCGCATAACCTGGGCCGGGGCGCTGTTCCTCGCTTTCGTGGCGGTCATGCCCTTCCTGGCGCAGAGCATCACCAACGTCCAGCAGATACAACTCTCCAGCCTGGGCATGTTGATCGTCGTCGGCGTTGTCCTGGACACGATGAAACAACTCGAGGCGCAGCTTGTCATGCGCCGCTATGAAGGCTTTATTAAATAGGAGTTAAGGTGTATATTATTCTCTTGGGGGCTCCGGGGGCGGGGAAAGGCACCCAGGCCGTGATGCTGGCCGGGAAGCTGAAGCTGGTGCAGGTAGCCTCCGGCGACCTTTTTCGCCAGGCGCTCCGGGACGAGACGGAGCTGGGGAAGATGGCTAAAGCCTTCATGGAGAAGGGGCAGCTTGTCCCCGACGAGATTACCATCCGGATGGTGCTGGAAAGGTTGTCAGCTCCGGATACGGCCAGCGGGGCGATTCTCGATGGCTTCCCCAGGAACCTGAAACAGGCCATGGCGCTGGATAAAGCCCTGGAAAAGCAATCGAGGGCTATCGACCGGGTGGTGTATATAAAAGTGGCTGAGGGGGAACTCCTCAAGAGGCTGGGCGGGCGGTGGATATGCCGGAACTGTCAGGCGCCCTACCACGAGGTGGATAGTCCGCCGAAGAAAAAAGGAAAGTGCGACCGCTGCGGCGGCGAGCTCTACCAGCGCGCCGACGATAATATTGAGACCGTGAAAAAACGACTCGAGGTGTACTTTGCGGAGACGGCTCCGCTGATAGACTATTATAAAAAAGCGGGAAAATTGCTGGAGATTAACGGGCAGGGCAGCGCCGCCGAGGTGAACCGGCGCATTGTCGCCGCCCTGGAATAAAAGGACATGATTAAACTGTTTACCGAGAAAAAAATAGAAACGGGTCAGGCCGACGATATGCTTGATGAGCAGCCCCGGCGCCATGACGGCATTTATATTAAGTCGGACGCTGAGATTGCCGTCATGAAACAGGCGGGAACTATCGTGGCGGCTGTTCTTAAAAAGCTGGCCGACCGCGTGGAGCCGGGATTGAAAACGAAAGAGCTGGACGCCATCGCCGTGAGGGAATTAAAAAAAACGGGGGCGGTGTCCTCGTTCCTGGGCTATCACGGCTATCCGGCCACCGTTTGCGTTTCGATTAACGATGAAATTGTCCACGGAATTCCCGGGGAGCGACTCTTGCGTGAAGGGGATATCGTGTCTATCGACTTCGGTGCTATTTATAACGGCTTTCACGGTGACGCCGCCGTGACCGTCCCCTGTGGGAAGGTCAGCCGGGAGGCTTTAGCTCTTATCGCCGCCACCCGCGGCGCCCTGGAAAACGCTATCGGCGCCGCCCGCGCCGGGGCACGATTGGGCGATATCTCGGCGGCGGTGCAAAATTATGCTTCTTCGCGGGGCTTTACCGTGGTACGCGAGTACACCGGGCACGGCATCGGGCGCCGCATGCACGAGGACCCGCAGATTCCCAACTGCACGGAGGCGCCCTATGGCCTCCAGCCGGGGACCGGCCCCCTGCTGAAAAAGGGCATGACCCTCGCCCTGGAGCCGATGTTGACCGCCGGCGACTGGCATACCCGCGTCGCCGACGATAACTGGACGGTGCACACCGCCGATGGCTCGCTGGCGGCGCACTTTGAACACACGATTGCTATCGATGGTAACGAACCGGAGATTTTAACCCGGGAGGTCTATGGCTAAAAAGGAAGCTATCGAGGTCGAGGGAACGGTCATCGAGGCGCTGCCCAATGCCATGTTCCGCGTCGAGCTTCCCAACAAGCACGAGGTGCTGGCGCATATCTCGGGCAAGATAAGGATGCACTATATCCGGGTCCTTCCCGGCGATAAAGTGCTTATCGAGCTATCGCCGTACGACCTCAAACGTGGTAGAATTACCTACCGGCTTAAGTAATATAAAGGTTGAAAAATGAAAGTAAGAGCGTCAGTCAAAGTCAGATGTGAAAAATGCCGGGTGGTGCGGCGGCGGGGGGTCGTCCGCATCATCTGCACTAACCCCAAACACAAGCAGAGGCAGGGTTAATGATTTTATGTCATTCTGAAGGAGCCTAGCGACCGAAGAATCTCGGGGTGGGGTAGTGATGATTACCCCTCCCATATATCCTTCGCTCCGCTCAGGATGACTTAAGTGATTGGACAAGGAGGAAGTAAATGCCGCGTGTTGCAGGAATAGATATACCGGTTAACAAGCAGGCCTGGGTCTCGCTACAGTACATCTACGGCATCGGCCCGGCGCTGAGCCGCACGATACTGGACAAGGCCTCGATACAGCCGGATGTCAAGGTCAAAGACCTCACCGAGGAAGAGGTCAACAAGCTCCGTGAAATCATCGATAAGCAGTACCGCGTCGAGGGGGAGCTTCGGAAAGAGATTAACTTTAATATCAAGCGCCTGATTGAAATCGGCAGCTACCGCGGGCTCAGGCACCGCCATGGCCTGCCGGCAAGAGGACAGAGAACGCGGACTAACGCCCGCACCAAGCGCGGCTCCCGCAAGACGGTCGCCGGCCGCGGCCAGAAGCGCGGCGCCACCAAGAAGTAGTCCGCTGGACCGTTAAGGAGGAAAGGGTGCCACAGAAAAAGAAGGCTAAAACCAGAAAGCGTGAACGTAAAGCCGTACCCACCGGTAAGGCTTACATTCAGTCGAGCTTTAATAATACTATCGTTACCCTCACCGACCCGCAGGGGAACGCCCTCGGCTGGGGCAGTTCCGGCACGGCCGGTTTCAAGGGCTCCCGCAAGGGCACGCCCTACGCCGCCCAGATGGCCGCCCGTGATGCCGCCCGCAAGGCGATGGTGCATGGCCTGCGCCAGGTCGAGGTGCTTATCAAGGGTCCGGGCAGCGGCCGCGAGGCGGCTATCCGCTCTTTACAGGGTTCGGGACTTTACATTACCGGCATCCGGGACGTCACGCCCATCCCGCACGCCGGCTGCCGCCCTCCCAAGAGGAGAAGGGTCTAATGTCACGCTGTCATTCTGAGGAGCGAAGCGATGAAGAATCTCGGGGTGGGGCAGTAGGACTAGAATAAGAAGGATAAAGGATTATGGCAAGATATACGGGACCAGTCTGTCGATTATGCCGGCGCAGCGGCGAAAAGCTCCTGCTCAAGGGCGCCCGCTGCTATACGCCCAAATGCGCCGTCGATAAAAGGCCCAAGGCGCCGGGCCAGGCTTCCACAAGTCGCCGTCGTCGCCGGTTCTCCGACCGCGCTTTACAGCTCCGCGAGAAGCAGAAGGCGCGCTATACCTACGGCACGCTGGAAAGACAGTTCAAAAAGACCTTCCGACTCGCCGAGAGGCAGACCGGCATCACCGGCGAAAACCTCCTCGTTCTCTTGGAGCGCCGACTTGATAATGTCGTTTATCGCCTGGGCTTCGCCGATTCCCGACCGCAGGCGCGCCAGCTGGTGCGGCACGGGCACATCATGTTAAACGGCCGCAAGGCTAATATCCCGTCCGCTATGGTCAAAGAAGGCGATACCGTTACCTGGCGCGAAGGCAGCCAGAAGACCGAGTATTTCAAGGCGCTGTCCGGGGAGATTGAGTCCAAGACCGTCCTCAACTGGCTGACCCTGGACCGGCAGACCCTCACCGGCCAGGTAATTTCCCTGCCCACCCCGGACCAGGTCGATGCCAGGTTCGATGGCAAAGCGGTTATCGAGTACTACTCGCGATAGCACCACTAAAAGGAGGTAGTTCATTGGCTGGACTATTAGTCCCTAAAATTGAAATGACCGAACAAGCCGAAAACTTCGGGCGATTCGTCGCCGAGCCCCTGGAGAAGGGTTTCGGTATTACCCTGGGCAACTCCCTGCGCCGCGTGCTCCTCGGCTATCTTTCCGGGGCGGCGGTAACTCAGGTGAGGATTGAAGGCGTCCAGCATGAGTTCACGGTCATCCCCAACACCAAGGAAGACGTTATGGAGTTCCTGCTCAACGTGAAGGAGCTGCGTTTGAAAGCCCTCTCCGACCGTGGCGGGATGCTGGTGCTGGAGGTGGATAAAGAAGGTCCTGTTTACGCCTCGGATATCAAGCCGTCGGCCGATTTTGAGATTACTAACCCCGGGCTCTGCCTGCTTAATGTGTCCAAAGCCGGTGCGCGACTTTACATCGAGTTGGACGTGGAGCTGGGGACCGGTTTCCGCGGCGCTGAAACTACGGAAAATACCCCGGTGGGCACTATACCCGTCGACGCCATCTTCACGCCGATACGCAAGGTGAACTATACCGTCGAGCCGACCCATTTAGGCCGCGAGACCAGCCGGGAGAGACTGAGCCTGGATATCTGGACGGACGGCACTATGGCGCCGGTGGATGCCGTCAGCCGCGCCGCCGCGATACTGGTCGAGCAGCTTAATCCTTTCGTCGAATACGTCCGTATTTCCCAGATGAAAGCCGAGGAACGGCTTATCCGCCTGTCCATCCCCGATGAGAAATACAATATGCCCGTCGAACAGCTCGACCTCTCCGTACGCACCATGAACTGCCTGCGGCGGAGCAATATCACCACCGTCGGCGAGCTTATCGCCAAGGGTCCCAAGGAGTTGATGAAGCTGCGTAACTTCGGGCAGAAGTCCTATCAGGAAATCGAGGACCGCCTTTCGGCGATAGGGCTTTCGCTCAACCCGAAAACTGAGACTGAGGCTGAGGCTGAGACCGCCGCGCCGGCGGAAGCCGGTGAGGCCGCCGCTGAAGAAGCCCTCAAACCCAAGGCGAAGAGTCGAAGGAATTCGGCCAGGACCGCCGCCGCGGAAGCAGATAGCGAATCTGATGAAGAAGAAGCATAGCACGGAGAACTTGACATGAGGCATAACATCGCTGGCAGAAGACTGGGTCGGGACTCGAGTCACCGGCAGGCAATGTACCGGAACCTCGTTACCGACCTCCTAAAACACGAGAAGATTATCACCACCGAGGCGAAAGCCAAGGAAGTGCGGGGCATGGCGGAGAAGATCATCACTCTGGGTAAGAAAAGCGGGCTGCATGCGTATCGCCAGACCCTGACTTTTGTTACGGATACCAAGGTGACCGAAAAAGTGTTCTCCGAGCTGGGGCCGCGGTATAAAGAGCGACCGGGCGGCTATACCCGCATCGTTAAGCTGGCGCCGCGCCTGGGCGATAATGCTCCGATGGTCCAGTTGGAGCTGGTGAAATAGCCGGGTGTCTTTAAATGTCATTCCGGCAAAAGCCGGAATCCAGAGGGGATAAGGGGGAGTGGAGCCGCAAACCAGGATAATATTAATCGTAGAATACGACGGCACAGAATACCACGGCTCGCAGTACCAGGCTAATGCGCCGACCGTCCAGGGAGAAATTGAGAAAGCTTTAAAAATGCTGACCGGAGAAAAAATCAGGATTAAAATGGCCAGCCGTACCGATGCCGGGGTGCACGCCCGCGGGCAGGTGGTCGCGTTCGATACCGCGTCTACCATTCCCTTGAAATCGTTCGTGGACGGACTTAACCACTTTCTCCCTGACGATATCGCTGTGAAAGAAGTCCATAGAACTGAAGACGGTTTTGACGTCCGTCGCCGCGCCGTCAGCCGGGAGTACCGGTATTATATTTTGAACTCCCCTGCCCGCTCGCCGCTGCGGCAGCAATATTCCTGCCGTGTCGCTGGCGACCTGGATATTGAGTCAATGAGTCGCGCGTGCGAAGCGCTGGTCGGCCGGCACGACTTCGCTTCATTCGTCGCCAGTGAAGGCACCGCCCGTCAGAAGCGCACGGTGCGGGACGTCTTTAAAGCGGAAATTAACCGTGACGGGGAAATGGTCACTTTTACCATAATCGCCGACTCCTTCCTGCCTCACCAGGTGCGCAATATCGTGGGCTCGCTAATCCTGGTCGGCCAGGGTAGAATGGCCGTCGAAGACTTTAGCCATATGGTGGCCGCCGCGGTGCCCGGACTCGCCGGGCCGACCGCTCCAGCTTGCGGACTCTGTCTGGAGCGGGTGAATTATGCAGTTGATTTTAAGGGAGACGCATCATGAAGACCTATACCGCCCGACCGGCGGATATCAAGCGCAAGCGGCACGTCATCGATGCTGCCGATAAGACCCTGGGACGGCTTTCCGTCCACATCGCCAACCTGCTCATGGGCAAACACAAGCCCATGTATACTCCCAACCAGGATACCGGCGATTTTGTGGTCGTTATCAACGCGGCTAAGGTCCACGTCACCGGCAAAAAGTCCCAGCAGAAGGTCTATTACCGCCATTCCAACTATCCGGGCGGTTTTAAGAGTATCACCCTGGGCAAGCTGATGCAGCAGTTCCCGTCGCGCGCTATAGAATACGCCGTCAAGGGGATGCTCCCTCATACGCGTTTGGGCGCGCAGATGTACCGGAAACTCGCCGTCTACCCGGACGCTGCGTATCCCAACATGCCGAAGGCTAAGACTGAAAAACCGAAGAAAGAAAAATAAGGGGATTGGGCAGATATGGATAAACAGAGCTATTTTCATGGGACGGGCCGCCGCAAGACGGCCGTGGCGCAGGTGAAGCTGATGGCGGGGAGCGGGGCTATCATCATCGATGGCACGCCGCTGGAACAACGTTTCCCCTCCCTGGAGCACCAGCGCATCATCACCCAGCCGTTCCTCGCCACCGAGAGCACCGGTAAGTTCAACGTGGTGGTCAAGGTTCTGGGTGGCGGCGTTACCGGCCAGAGCGCCGCTATCGCTCACGGCATCTCCCGCGCTTTAGTCAGGGCGGACGAGCGTTATAAGCCCATCCTGCGCCAGAACGGCCTCCTGACACGCGATGCCCGCGCCAAAGAGCGTAAGAAGCCCGGACTCAAGCGGGCCCGCAAAGCCCCGCAGTACACCAAGCGTTAAC
>CAYXOZ010000022.1:0-2678 GCA_964467135.1 uncultured Dehalococcoidaceae bacterium | reverse complement strand
AAGAAGCCCGGACTCAAGCGGGCCCGCAAAGCCCCGCAGTACACCAAGCGTTAACGGAATAATATTAGCAAGACCGAGCGCCGGATTTTCCCTGACACACTCAGGAGTCCGGCGCTTTTATTTACCTAAAATGTTTCGTCATTCCCGCGCAGGCGGGAATCCAGTCACCTTATGCCCCACCCCTTCGTCTGATATCTTTTCCCACCCTCGCCGCCCTCGTCTCATTTACGGCTTGTCCCGGAGTCTTTCCACTCAACCCGGGGTGTCTAAGAGGGGTCACGACCCCTCTTCTCTTTCCTCCCCCTCTCAAACAAATGACTACACGGTTTTAAGAAAAAACCAGTTTGAGAGGGGGATTAAGGGGGTGAGCATAAAAAATCTTTATCCTCCCCTATCAAAACAGGTACAATATAAATAGAAATGCCTGATTCTCAGATAATTCGCATCGACGGCCTCGCCGCGGTCCTTTTCGAACGGAGCCGGCGCTCCCGGCGTATCGTTGTCACCGTCCGACCCGGCCAGGGCGTCCGGGTAGCTGTCCCGCGCTATACTTCTTTCAAATCGGCCCTGGAGTTCGTCCGCGCTAAAAAGCCGTGGATTAAGAAACACCTGTTAAAAACAAAGGAATACGAAAGACAAAAACAAATCTTCAGTGACATCTTCCAGTCTATCGATAAAACGGAAGCTAAAAACCGGATTGTCAGTCGACTGCGCCAGCTCGCCCGCAAGTACGGATTCAGCTATAATAAAGTCTCCATCAGGAACCAGCGGACGCGCTGGGGGAGCTGTTCCGCCAAAGGAAATATCAGCCTTAACATGAAGCTGGTGGCTTTGCCGCCGGAGCTCTTCGACTATGTTCTCCTGCACGAGCTCGTGCACCTGAGGGTGCATAACCACGGTCGGAAATTCTGGAAAGAGCTCGATAAATACGTCGGCGACGGCAAGTCCAAAGCTGCGGAGCTGGTGGAGTACGGCTTAAGGTTGCTATAGATACTACTTTTTCGTTTTAAGCTATAGCTTTAAGCTTTAACCTTTGAGTTTTCAGCTTTTAACCCTACCCCTTCTCCAGCCTTTCTTTAAGGTAGCTGATGACCTTCACCGGGGAGGGGTCCACCCCGTAAAGAATGGCCAGATAGTAGCTGACCCAGTCGCCAAAAGACACCAGGCTCACCATCTGCGCCAGCGGACTTTGCCCTTCGCTGTCTACCGCCTCGTAAGCTACCCCGGCTTGCTTTAGAAGTTCGGCGGTGACTTCGTAGCGGAGCTTTATCCTCTCGTTAAAGCCCGGCGACCTCAGCATGATTACTCTTATCCTGGACGCTATCTCTTTCGGCAGCGGGTAGCCGACTGTCGCGTTATGGTTGAGCTCGGGAAAGACCTCATAAAAACCCCAGGCTTTGCTGTTCTCGTTAATCTGCGTCTTCCAGCGGTGCGCCGCCTCCGCCGCGATGCCCGCCCCGTATATCACCGGCAGCCGACCGTACAGTCTTTGCGCCAGCTGCTTGGCGGGATTGGTTTTCGTCGGCGATTTTTCGTCAAGTCGGGCGGTCATCCTTTCTAAGATTTGCACCGTTTCCGACACGTCCTCTGTTTTGTCCTTGATGAAACCGAGCTTCTGTATCACGCCCAGGGTGGGGAGGAAACTAAAGCCGAGGGCGGCGCGGGGCTGGGCTTTATATTCGATTTTGAAAACGGGGATGTTATTGGCCCTGGCTATCTGTTCCAGCTTGCCGCCGGTAGTCATGGCCAGCTTTTTGTTCGCCACTCCCAGCGCCGCTTCAAAACCGGAGAGCGTTTCCTCGGTGTTGCCGGAGTAGCTGGAGGCAATCAGGAGGGAACGCACGTCGGCAAATGCCGGCAGACCGTAATCGCGGTGGACGATAACCGGGATTTTCGACTCGAATTGCACGAGGCTCCTGACAAGGTCGCCGCCGATGGCCGAGCCGCCCATGCCCAGGACGACCACCCTATCGATATTGGCGTAATGCGGCGGAAGATTGAAGTCCATAATCGACTGCCAGGCCTGTTTGCACTGCATCGGCAGTTCTTTAATGCGCGCCAGCATGCCGTCGGGGTCGTATTTAACGTATACCTTGGCATCGTCGAGATTTATTTTAGCCATCTGACTCCCTTTTTAAGCTTCGTTTACACCCCCGCCATTTCCCGCCCGAGCTTGAGAATCCGGTCCGCCCTCTCCGGCGAATCGGTCTCGCTATAGATGCGCAGCAGTGGCTCGGTGCCCGAGAAACGTATCAGCAGCCAGGTATTGTCCGCCAGGATGAACCGGAAGCCGTCCGTGGTGTCGACCTTCGCTACTTTGACCCCGTCGATTTTCTCCGGCGGTTTTTGGCTGACCCGATTGATAATGGTCTGCCTTTCTTTTTCCGGAAACCTTATGTCAACTCTTTTATAGTGGTGCGGTCCTACTTTCGAGTATAGGTAGTCGATGAGCTGCGACGGGCTTTTACCCGTCCTGACCATGAGGTCGAGAAAATAGAGGTTGGCTAAAATGCCGTCCCGTTCGGCGACGTGCCCGCGGAAACCGTAGCCCCCGCTCTCCTCCCCCCCGAACAGCGCGTTTTCTTTCATCATCAGCGGCGCCACGTATTTGAAACCCACCGCCGTCTCGTACACCGGCACGTTAAAAAGCTCGCCGAGCCGGTAGGCCATGCTGGTGG
>CAYXOZ010000021.1:0-16083 GCA_964467135.1 uncultured Dehalococcoidaceae bacterium | reverse complement strand
CATCGAGGTCGGTGCGGTCGCCCGGCTGGGAGCCCTCGTAATGCAGGACGCGCACGCCCATCTCGCTCAGGCGCAGGCCCTGCTCTTTGCGGGTGACGGTGCAGCCCACGCCGCAGCGCCATAACGCCAGGATGGCGCCGTCTACCTTATAAGCTTTAGCGAAGTCGTTAAGCGCCCAGGGGCGGATGACCTCGTCGTCCTTGAAGCGGTGGCCCCGCGCTTCGGTCCCGATCATGGCGCGGATGGCGTCCTCCCTCGTCTTTATCGGCTTCTCGAAGCCCTGGACGAACCCCGCGTTTCCCGTTCTCGACCCCCAGGCACCGTCAGCCTTGAGCTCCATCGGCCCGGCCATCATGTGGCTGTACTGCGAGCCGATACAGACCGCCCCGTATTTTTCCATATAGCGGTAATACTTTAAGAAGTGCCAGGGCGGTGGGTGCGCCTCCATCCAGCGGTACCTCTCGTTACCCACCGCGGCGATGTTGTTCTGCACGCGCCACTCCACCTCGTCCCTCAAAGCCTTCCAGATAGCCACCGTCTCGGAGGGGTCGCCCTTGGTCAGGCCGCCGAGGGTATAGAAAGAATAAAGGTCCTTCTGGCTCAATGGGGAGGGGACGTGCTGCATAAAGCGGGAGACGTCGATGGCATAAGGGCGGATGCCGCCGGCGACCTTAACGCTATCGATGAACCTTTCGTCGTCGAACTTCTGCCCGAAAATCCTCTCTATTTCCTCGAGGATAAAGAGGGTAGAGTAGACCTTGTCTTCAATCATGGCTTTTTCGCGGTCGAGGTCGCGGGGGCCGGTATAAAGCGCGTAGTTCTCCTGGAAGCGGGGGATGGGGGAATAGTCCATGGGCGCCTGTCCGCGCTTGGTATGCTGGTCGCAGGGGTCGGAAAAAGGGATGACGAGGTCGCGGAAGGGGAAGGGACTGCCGTCCATCTGGTACCCCAGGTACATAGCGCCCCAGCAGTTGAGCTGGTAGCCGCAGATTTCACGACCCCACCCCAAAATCTCCCCGGCGAGGCGACTGGCGCGTGAGAACTCGTCGCTTTTATTGGCCATCATGGCGCCGACCGGGTTGTCCTCGATGACGCGCAGGGCCGGGAAGCCAATGCTCCACTGGCAGTTGCCCTGGGCCAGCAGCACCCGCTCCGACGAAGCGGTATCTATCGATTTCTGCCACCGGGCGCGCATTTCCTTGGCTTTATTCCAGACTTCGAGGGGCCTGGTCTCCCACTTGGTTTTGGTCATGTCTCTATCTCCCTGACCTATTTCAATATCAACTGCGGTTTAAGCATGTTGATAAAGGCTTCCATCCGCAACTTTGTTTCTTCATAAGGAAGAGTGGTATCCCTTTCGAAATAGTGGAAAGGGATATTACGCTCGCGGAGGATTTTCCAGATGAGGGGATTATCCGTGCCGTGGGGGTGGCAGTAAATCTGCTTGGCGATGACGACGCCGTGCGCCTGGTAGTCCTCGTAAAGCTGGTGGATGTGGGCGGGACGCCGCCGCCAGTTATTGTCTTTCAGGGCGCAGTGGGGGCGGCCCAGGTAACGCAAAGAAATAGCCATGAGGCGGTCGGGCTGGGGAACGACCTCGTTCCAGAAGTAGCAACTGCCGGTGCAGACCTCGTCGATAACGACGTTGGCGCCCAGCTCTTCGGCGAGCTCTTCAAGGGCAACGTCCGAGGTCGGACTGCCGACCAGCATCAGGCGCACGCCGGAATCCTGGCGCGGCTGGCGCTCCGCCAGCCTGGAGATGGCGTCTTTGAGAACCTCGTTTATTTCCGCCTTATCCATCACCTGGCTGGCGAATACCATCGACATAGCTTCCGACCCCAGCACGACGGGAGCGTCCGCCCTTCTCAATTCATAGACCTGGCGCATCAGGCGGCGGTTTTCGTTATAGACCTCGATAGCGCGGTCGAGGTCAGCGTCCGTGATAGCTTTGCCCGTCCACTTTTCCATCGCCTTTTTAAAGACGTCCAGCTCGGAGCGCATGAGGTCCTTGGATGTCTTGCCATCGACGTAGTCGGGCACGAAGACATAATGATTGAACAGGGCAGGCTTAAAGTTCAGGGTAGTCTGGAAAGCGTTGAGCATCCACTGGCAGCCCTCGGCGTTAACCAGCCCGTCGATATAGTCGTAACGTCCCCTGATGAACTGGTTGAGCAGGTCGCGGGAGCAGGCGCAGTTGCCGTACATCTGGCGGTCGGTAGCGTCGTCCGGCTCGTGCTCGCTTAAAAGCCGCACCGGCAGGACGCCGGCGGCGTAGACGATTTCCTCCGGCATGTAAGGCTCGTAGTAGCCCAGGACTTTACCGCCCGTCCGCTTCTTCCAGTCGCGCGAGTATTCATGGCGGTCTTTGACCAGTTTTTTGAATCTTTCCAAATCTCCACCTCCGCAGACCGGCGATACTCCATTAATAGCACACCGCTGCGCCGGGCTTCAAACCACTAAATCTGGCCGACCTTGCCGGTGGCCTTGTTCTTCCAATAGCCGCGCAGCTCCAGCGGCCACTTGAACTCCAGCGCGCCGGGGCGGGGACAATCGTTAGCGCAGCAGCCGCAGTACCAGCACTCCTCGGGATGGAGGACGATGGGCGGCTTGCCTTTCTCCGGGTGGGGAATATAGACGTCTACCTGGCAGACCTCGACGCAGTGGTTGCATCCGTTGCATTTGTCCGTAAAGACCACGGGACTGCTCGGGGTTTGGATATTCGGCATGGCGATTACTTTTTTCTGAGCCATATTAATCCTCCGACTACGAATACTACCAATACTACCAATACTACAAATACTACAAATATTACAAATATTACAAATATTGTTTCAGGCTTTAGCGCCGGGTTCGATCGACGCCGGCATAGTCTTTATTGCGGGCTTCGTACTCTTTTTTCATATCGCCCCAGAAAACCAGCGGCAGGCTGCCCGTTTTTACTTTACCGTTTTCCAGCTTGAGCGTCAGGAACTTGCGCCATTCGGGGGGGTCGAGCGCGGGGAAATCGATACGCTGGAAGTTCAGCGGCAGGGACGAGGCCTGTCGCGCCAGCATCGCCTGGACGATAATCTGGGCATAGGTCAGGAGGCTCGTGTCCTCCAGGCTGCGCATCAGCTTGTGCGGGTCCAAAGCGAACAGCAAAGGCACCGACTCTTTTTCGATTCTATTCAACGAAGCGAGGCCCATGTTAAGTAATGATTCGGTCTTGAACTCGCTGACGTAGTATTGCATCACTCGGGCGATACCGGCGTGCAGCTCCTTCCACTCCATGCCGTCGGTCCGCGTCACCGGGGCATAGACACGGGCTTTCTCGCGGTCGATTTGCTCGCGAGAGATTTTAGATGCACCGGCCTGTTTCGCGTACGCGGCGGCTTTCCGACCGGCATACCTGCCCGTAGAGGCGCAATAGCTGTGGTCCTCCGGGCAGAACATCTGCCCCCCGGCGGCGTAAAGCCCGTCGAGGGTAGACTTGAGGTCCCAGTCGACGACGATACCGCCGCCGTAACCCGCCTCCCGCCACTGCGGCAGGGAGTTGCCCTCGATGAACTTGTAGCTCTGGAGAAGGTCGCGGCTCTCATCGTAGCCGGCTTTATTGAAGGTGTCCATAATGATTTTGGTCGTCGACTCCTCGCCCAACATCAGCTTCCAAGTCGCCCGTCTCTCGACATCCGGCATAGCGGGGAAATCGCCGTAGAAAGGCAGCGCGTACTCGCCCTTAAGGACGCCCTGCCGTATTGCCTCTTCGACCTCGGGGGTGGCGACCATCGCGCCCGCATCCACCCAACCCTGGATGGGGTAGGGCAGCCGCTTGCCGTTGGCATCGACGAGGGGGACATTCTCGTAGCTGGCGTCGCCCGCGCCGGAATACCACTTGTGCTTGAGTCCGGTGGCGATACGCAAGACGCCGGTGCTTTCCATCATGGTCAGCGCCGCGCCGGCCCGCCAGGCCATCACGGTGCCGTCGCCGGTAATGGTGCGGGACATCATGTTGGAATAGCCGCCCAGCTCCATGCTCATCAGCCATATCGACCCCGCCCCGGCGGTCGAGAGGATGGTAGCTTTCGACTTAAAAATCATGAACTCGCCGGTGCGGTTGTTGACGCCGGTAGCCCCGACGACCCGGCCGCCGGGGACGCCGTTTTCGGTCAACAGACTCGTGCCCATAACGCGGTCGAAGATTTTCACGCCGAGTCGCTGGCACTCCTTTTTCAGGGCGGGTTTAAAGGTGCTCCCCCAGACACGGATAACGACATTGTTCAGCTTTCCTTCCGGATTGCTCTTGAACTTTACCGGCTTCACCATGCCCGGGACATAGCTGTGCACCTTGGTGTAGCGCGGGGATATCATGAATTTGCTCTTATCGTCACGGCCCTCCGCGCCTTTATATTCGTCTTTCGTGTCGCGGATTTTACCGCCCATCTGCTCCATTTCCAATAACGTATCGTAGTCCTCGCGGCACTGAATCTCGAGGCCGATGCCGTTACAGTAGGGGCGGTCCGCCATGTGCTGCGCCCACTCGTCCGGGTTGACGTTGGACAGGGGATTGGCCGGGGCGTCACACCAGTGGTCGCAGCCGGGGCCGCCAGCGCCGCTCCGAACGACATCGCCCTTTTCCACCAGCGCCACTTTTAACCCCTGTCTGGCGGCGCTGATGGCCGCCCAGCAGCCGGCGATGCCCCCGCCGATGACCAGGACATCCGTATCGATTTCCTGCTCCTTATCGAAGCGGACGGGATACGGCCAGTCCGGTGCGTGGCCCTGCTCTTTGAGGTAATCATGCCATGTACTCATGTTCGCGTTCTCCTTCCAAATGTTATTTATTGCAAAGACAGTTCTGTGCAACAGTTTTAATAGTCTACTTTTTATCGGATAGGAAATATTATCTAAATGTTTTTTAAATTAGGCCCCTGAGCCGGGGGTCGAGGGCATCCCGGAGGCCATCACCGACGATATTAAAAGCAAACACCACCAGCATGATGGCTAATCCGGGAGCAAAAGATAACACAGGCGCGCGCAACAGGTAGGGGTAACCTTCATTGACCATCGCTCCCCAGGCCGCACCGGGCGGGGCAATGCCGATACCGAGGAAACTCAGGCCGGCCTCGGCCAGTATAAGGCCGCCGAGTTGCATGGTGACGATAACAATCAGGGGTGGGAATGCGTTGGGTAATATGTGTGCCAACATGGTACGCCAATTACCAGAACCCATGGACTTTTGTGCCAGGATATAATCGTTTTCTTTAATACTAAGTGTTAACCCATATACCACACGGGCATAACCGGGTATCGTAGCGATGCTTAAAGCGATGATGACGTTGCCGATACCGTTACCCAGTAACGCCGCGATTACCAACGATAAAATCAACATCGGGAAACACATCATCGCGTCCATAGCCCTCATGATAAAACCGCTAAGAATGCCCCGGGTGAATCCCGCGACAATGCCAAGGGTAATACCAATAATTGAACCGACGATAACCGAAATAAACCCTACTTCAAGCGCGGTACGGGAACCATAAATCAAGCGGCTTAAAGTATCGCGGCCTAAGAGGTCAGCTCCCAGCCAGTGCTCCGCGCTCGGTTTGGCTAATGAGTCCGAGGCATTAGGCAAATAGGGGTCAAAAGGAGCGAGGAAAGGTGCAAAGATAGCTACAATAAAAAGTAACACTAAAATTACCAGGCCACCGATTACCGCCCCGCGGGCGAAGAACACCCTTCTGAAGCGCTTCCATCCGCTGACACGGGCTTGAGTTTCCAACAAATCCAGAGCTTGAGTTTGAGCTTCTGACATATCTTTGCTTATCCGTATCTAATCCGGGGGTCAAACCAGACGTACGATAAATCAACCAGAAGGTTGATGAAGAGAATGGAGACGGAGATTACAAAAGTAATTCCCTGCACTACAACGTAATCCTGGCCGAAAATACTACTCACCATCAAACGACCTACACCAGGAATGGAAAAAACTGTTTCGACAAGTACCGAACCACCGAATATCATCCCGACGCCCATACCTATTAAAGTGATGACCGGTATCAGGCTGTTTTTCAGGGCATGTTTAATGATGATCCGGCGTTCGGTAAGTCCCTTGGACCAGGCGGTCCGGATATAATCCTGGTTGATGGTCTCCAGCATACTGGAACGCATTTGCCGTGCATTTGCCGCTACAGCAAAAAGTGATGAACAGAATACCGGCATAACCAATTGCCTGGTACTTAGCACAAAATCAGTAAAAGGTGATGTATAACCTGAAATCGGCAGCCAGTGAAGTTTCAACCCGAAGAAGTATATCATTAGAATGCCCAGCCAAAATACCGGTATGGTTATGCCAATATAAGTCAGTGGCGTGACTATTCTATCCGGCCATTTACCCCTTTTTACACCCGCCCAGAGGCCAATGAGTATACCGGTTATAGCGCCAAAAACAAGTGAAACAGCCCCAATATATATGGTTTTGGGCAATCTTTCCGCTAACAACCTACCCACATTTTCATGATAAAAGATGGAGGTACCAAAATCGCCATGGGTAATACCGCCAATCCAGCGGAAGTATTGAACAACAAGAGGTAGGTCCAGGCCGAATTGGTGCCGGAGTTCTATAATTTGCTCCTCCGCCATGGCCTGTGTTTGAGCGCTCTGGCCCATGTATATTATCAAAGGGTCTCCGGGAAGCAACCGCATCACGAAGAACACTATTAAAGTCACAAAGATGAGTACTACCAGTGCCAATAATAGCCTGCGGATGATATATGTCGTCACGCCTTTTACCTCGGCTAAATTAACCCAAAATATTACCTGACCGGCTACTTAAATAAAGTTGCGGCAGTTCACTATTTATTATTCCGGCCGGATGATTTTTCCGGTGACTTGCCGTTCCGTTAACCATCCGGCCGGTATTTTATTTATTGTTTAGTGCGCATCCATCCATTCATTCTCGGGATGCCAGATGATGCCGTGGATCTTGGGATATTCGGTATGGACATAAGGCCATACTACAGAAGCTTCATAGCTTCTCCACATCGGGACGAACAAACAGTCTTCACCGGCCTGTTGGATAGCCGCCTTTATCTTGGGCATGGCTTCAGCCGCGCTGCTATACTGGGGATCTATTGCTTCGTTGCATAGTTTTATATAAGCTTCGGACTTCCAGATGTTGGGAGTAGCGAAGGTCATCGGGTTCGGGCCGTAATGGACGAACAGGTCCGAAGCGTCCGGGTTGATGCCGGAAGCAGTAAAGCACAGGCCATCCCAGCCGCCTTTGTCGCGACCGAATAAAGCGCCAAAATAACGGCCGAGGTCGGCGATATCAGGCTCCACGGTGATGCCGGCAAGGCCGAGATAGTGGGTAAACAGGGCCATGGCATCATTAGAATTGCCACCGGATGCCATCAGAACCTTAATCGTCAAGCCATTGGGATAACCGGCTTCCCCCAGGAGTTGCTTGGCTTTGGCAGTGTTAAAAGGCCGCGGGTCATAGCCCGGGACGTATCCCGGCCAGGTCTTGGAAGCCATCTGGGTGAACGGCTCAAAGAGTCCCTGCCCCAGTGTCTGGGCCATGGTGGGGCGGTCAAGGGCATATTCGATGGCCTCGCGGACTTTAATATTTTGGAGCGGACTGTTTACATCAACATCGCTGAAAAGCACTACCATAAAGTAACCGGGGCCCTGGACGAAGTTGAATTTATTCAAGGCCTTAAGCTGCAGGATATCATTCATGGAACCGGTGTCCGACCACATGTCTGCTTCACCGGCCTGTAATTTAGCGGAAGCAACCATCGGGTCGGCAATAGCCGTCATGATGATTTTATCAAGGTAGGGCTTCCCTTTCTGCCAGTAATTGGGGTTCTTCACGAAGGTGATATGGTCGTCCCTGACCCATTCGCTGACGGTGAAACCACCGGTCCCTACCGCATTTTCGCGCGCCCAGGATTTACGGGCTTCTTCGGTTGCCTCGGAAGTATCGGTGGCGGAGACTGTGCCGCCGGCAGTCATATAGGATTTCGGGGAAATAGGCTGGGTCAATCCCAGGTTCTGCACGGTCTGCCAGTCAAAGGATTTCATATGCATCACGAGAGTAAATTCGTCTTTGACTTCCAGCGATTCAATGAGATTGGTGCCGGTACCGGTCAGGTGATCAATATTGAATTGAACGTTCCAGCGGACAGCCTCGGCGTTGAACGGTTCGCCATCGTGGAACTTTACACCCTGACGCAGGTGCCATGTAATAGTTTTGGTAGCCTGGCTGGTTTCCCACGATGTAGCCAGAACAGGGACCAGTTCGCCGTTATTCGGGCCCCATTCACAGAGGTGTTCAAGTACGGGCAGCATTAAGAAAGAATCAGAAGGCGCTTTTTCCGGACCGTAGCCTAGATCTTTAGGAATAGTACCGCCAATCATTCTTAATGTGCCGCCGGAAACCGGCTGGCCGGCGGTGGCGGTGGGGGTCTGACCGGGCGTCGGTGAAGCTGTTGGCTCGCCGCAGCCTGCCAGGACCAGGACGCCTACCAGGGTAAGCGCCAGGACGAAAAATAAAAGCCTCTTCATTTTTTAGGGTACCTCCTCTGTTGTAATATAAGATGCTCAGAAAGATTTTTTTTAATCATCAGACCATGTACCACCTCCTTTTAATTAAAGGCCCGGGCGATGCCGCAGGAAACGCGACCGGCGCTGGCCTTCAACTCTTCAATTACTTCATCAACTCGCGGCTGGAGGCGGTCCTCCAGGCCGACGATGCTCATACTGGCCGGGCAGAGGTAGTGGCGGATAGGGGCGGAGATACAGACGGCCCCGGGAATCCTCTCGCCGTAGGTGACGCAATACCCCTGTCGCCTGGTTTCCATGAGCTGTTCTATCAACAGCTCTTTATCCGTGACGGTATTCTCGGTGACGTGGGTGAATTCGAGGTGTTTGAAGGTTGTTTTCAGCTCTTCGTCGTCGAGCTGGGAAAGCAATACCTTGGCGGTGGCGCCGATATATAAGGGGCCCAGCATTTTACTCTCCGTGTTGATTCTCAGGTCGTGCTTGCTGGGAATCTCGTGTAAAATCGCGTAATGCAGTCGCAGCATGATGCCCAGGTTAACGGTCTCTTCGGTAATATCGGACATACGTATCATTTCGCGGAGGGCCTGCATCACGAGGAAGCGGTGGGCGGCCATCTGGTTGGAGGAAAGCTGCGTTACCATCGGGCCGAGGTAATACCGGTGGTTATTTTCGTCCTGAATGGCCCAGTTGAGCTCTTTCAAAGACTGGAGGAGACGGTGCACCGTGGAGGTACTGAACTGGCAGTAGCTCGCGATGTCGGTAACGGTATTGATATCGTTGCTCAGGCAGGACAGGATGACGGTGGCGCGGTTAAGTGATGTCGTGACAGTTGTCGGTTTACCCGGTTGTGTGCTATATTTCCGTAGGCCGGAAATATTTTCTCGTTTTGACATCGTTTCATTATATCACTTGCTGTCAAGATATGATAATCGATGTAAAATAGCTACGAATTCAGGCTTCCGCCGGGTGCGAACGGTAAGAAAAAATTTTATGGAGTTGATGAAAAAAATGGAAAAGAAATGGGATAAATTGACCTCCGATGAAAAACGCGCCGAAAGATTTTCCTGGTGGTTATCCCCGCAGAACGTAAGGTTTTCCAGTAAACAGTCTGAAACCGCATATAAAAAAAGGGTGACCAGGCTGATGAAAGCCATTAGCTGTGAGCAGCCAGACCGCGTGCCGTTATTGCTACCATCTTTTCCGCTTTATTATTCCGGCATAACGCTTAAGGAAGCGATGCATGATAATCAAAAGGCGATCGCCGCTGCCCGCAAATGGTTTAAAGATTTTCCCGAGAGTGACACTTTTTCCGGCGGCGGTGCTATGTCCGCCAGAGCGTCAGAGATTCTTGACAGCCAGTCCATGCGCTGGCCGGGCCACGGCCTGCCGGATGATGCCAGCCTCCCCAACTTTGTCGAAGGCGAATACATGAAAGCCGATGAGTATGATTTGCTCATCAAAGACCCCGGCGACTGGTGTTTCCGCTATTATTTACCACGCCAGTTGGGTGCACTAAAGCCCTTCGCCAGCTTTGCGCCGCTTTCCGATATGCTGGGAATGGCCAACCGGTTCGTGACTCCGGCAATCAGGCCGGATGTGCGCGCTGCTTTCCAGGCGATAATAGATTACGGTATCGAGGAAGAAAAATGGAATAAACCTTTTATGGAATTCGCCCGGGAAGGCCTGGAGGCCGGCTATCCGTCAATGATGGGCGGGCAATCCCATGCCCCTTTCGATATTTTAGCGGATACCCTGAGGGGAACGAGGGGTATTTTCCGGGATATGTACCGGCAACCGGAGAAGATTTTGGAGGCTATCGAAATACTGACCCCGATGAATATCGATATAGGGGTACGCATGGCAAATATGTCCCGCAACCCAGTTGTTTTCTTCGCTCTGCATAAAGGGGACGATGCTTTCATGTCCGATGCACAATTCCAGAAATTCTACTGGCCGTCTTTAAGAAAAGTCGTCATCGGTCTAATAAACGAAGGTATTGTACCCTGCCTCTTCGCAGAGGGCAAATACACTAACCGCCTCGACCTGATCACTGACCTACCGAAGGGAAAAGCATACTGGCATTTCGACCAGACTGACATGGACAAAGCTAAGAGACTGCTCGGCGGCAAGGCCTGCATCGCCGGGAACGTGCCGGCATCGTTACTGATTACCGGTACACCCAAAGCAGTGAAGGAATATTGCCGCCACCTGATCGAGGTTTGCGGTCAAGGCGGGGGCTATATCCTTACTTCCGGGGCGGGGATCGATAAAGGTAATCCCGATAACCTGCGTGCTATGATAGAAGCCGTCAAGGAATACGGGGTGTATAAATAGTCGGACGGGAGCCGTATAAGATTAAGGAGGCAAATCATGCCAGTTTCACTTGTCGTGAAGGAATACGAGAAAGAACTCGAGCTGCTCAAGAAAAAAATCGAGAAGAAAACGGGCAAGACCACGGAGCAGCTCTATAACGAGCGGGAAAAGAGAGTCAGAGATGTCATACAGTTGCGAGTGCCGGACCGGGTCCCGCTGACGACCGAAGTGAAGATAAGTCGCTATACCGGTATTCCCAACTCCGCCGCGTATTACGACCCCATCGGCTTTAAGAGGGCGATGCGGAAAATCACCCTGGACTTCGAGCCCGACATGTGCAACGCCGGGCTGCCGACTTCCGGTGATGCGATGGAGGCGCTCGGGGTGACGAACCGGCTCTGGCCCGGCGGGCCGCTACCCCCCGACTATGACTACCAGTTTATCGAAGGCGAGTACATGAAAGAGGGCGAATACGATATGTTCCTCAATGACCCGACCGATTTCATGGTGCGCTGTTTCCTGCCGCGGATGTATAAAGCCCTGGCGCCGCTGGCCAAGCTGCCGCCCCTCGGGGTCATGTTCCAGGGGTTCGAAGCCCTCGCGCCGCTGTTCGCCTCCCGGGAGTTCATACAAGTGGCCAAAGCTTTATATAAAGCCGGTCAGGAGATGAGGAAATTCCGGAGGACCATCGGGGACTCTTATGAAGAGCTGGCGCAGCTCGGCTTCCCGGCTTTCGCGCACGTGGGGACGGGAGGAGTGGGGGGCGCCCCCTTCGATACCGTCTCCAGCTTTCTCCGGGGCATGAAAGGCTCGATGCTGGACATGTACCGTCAACCGGACAATCTGCTCAAGGCCTGCGATATGATACTGGAAAGGCGCATCGCCAATGCCACGCCGGCCGACCCCAAGAAAAGGGGCAACCCCAAGCGGACCGGTATGCCCTTATGGAGGGGGGACAAGTCCTTCATGTCCGATAAGCAGTTCGAAAGATTTTACTGGCCGGGGCTGAAAAAGGCTTTACAGGCTACCGTAGACCTGGGGTATGTGCCGGTGCCGTTCTTCGAAGCAGAGTTCGGGGACCGGCTGGAGCGGCTCCTGGAGCTGCCGAAAGGGAAAGTGATTGCCTCCATCGAGTACATGGACGCGGTGAGGGCAAAAGACATCCTCAAAGGGCACACCTGCATCATGGTCCGGGGGCCGCTGTCATCCAAGTTGTGGTCGGTCCGTCAAGTCGAAAAATACTCCAAAGAGATGATCGATGAATGCGGTAAAGGGGGAGGGCTGATACTCAACGTCCGGATGCCGGACAAAGGCACCACCGCGGAATACCAGAAAATGCTGGAGGCCGTAAGGGAGTACGGGAGATATTAGTCGAGCGGGGGGCGGCCTTCATTAAAACTTAAAACATTAACCCGTTACGCTGAAAGGGTGTTACAATGGAGGCAGGTTAAATACACGGGGGAGGGGATGCTAACATGGCCTGGGAATATAAAATCGTTCAGGGACCGAAGGAAAGAAATCTTAACCGGATAATTACGGAAGAAGAGCTGGCGAAGTTTGACGCGCAAGGATGGGACCTGCTGACGGCATTTTCGCTAAAGGCCACACCGGGGGGCACAGGAACCCAGGATGGCGAGAGAGTCTACTATATATTTCGTCGCGCTAAAAAATAAAGCTGGGATGATACACTCACGAAAAAACGTAATAAAACTTCTAGCGCATTTTATTAACCAGCCGCAGCGAGCTTATGGTCTTCTGGTAGCTGTCCCTGGTATCGAAGCAGACGCTGTCTTCGGCGTGCTGGGTGTCCCTGGGGAGGCATCCTATCTTTAATGCCTTTTTTCCGGCATCGGCTTTGGCCCTGGCCTGCTCTATCCAGATCTTTCTCGTGGCTACCCAGAAATAGTCTTTTTCTTCTTTGTGTACCCAGGCGAAAGCGCCCATTTCACCGAGGACATCAGAACTGAACTTATTCAGGCTGTAGGTATGTTCGTTCGCTTTGGAGTAATAGCAGCCGATGTCTGTGGCAAGCTGCCTGACGAAGCTCTCGTCCTGTTCAACGAATGCCATTTTCTTCATAGGCTTTTTTATCGTCATTGACAGTTCCTTTCCGGAGAGTGCGTTTTATTTGAAGAGGTACATGGACCGGGGAAACCCCCGGCCCATATAGTCCCGCAAACTCGGTCGGAGTTACCGGCTGACTCTTACCTTGCGGAAGCAGTCGCTGCAGTAGACCGGTCGGCCCTGTCGGGGCTCGAAGGGTACTGTAGTTTCCTTGCCGCAATCGGCGCAAACCGCGGGGAACATCTGGCGGGGGGATGAAGAATGGTAGCCGCCGTTTCCGTAGCTGTTGCCATTGTTCCCGAAGCTGTTGCCATTGTTCCCGTAGCGCTCCGCTTTCCTTGCCTGACGGCACTCGGGGCAGCGCTTGGGCTCGTTGGTATAGCCTCTCGAATGGAATTGCTCCTGTTCCTCGGCGCTAAAGGTAAAGGATTTAGTGCAATCGGAACACGTGAGGGTTTTATCCTGAAAACTCATTGGATGCCCTCCTCTCTTAAAAATTTAGTTAGAGTCCGGGTCATCCAATGCTTGATAGAAACCTTGAGGGGATTTAAAAAGCTTGTACTAACCTAAACTGGAACTATATATTAATTATATACTAATGAAAGGAAATATGCAAATTGTCAAGATTGAATGAGTTTTTATTATCTGCTTGATGGTGGGCGGTACCGAACAATAGACAGAACTTTTGAACTTGCTTTCGCTCTTACATTCTAGTTGAACATGTAACACTAATCAAGCAAATGTTACCTAATAAGTTACTTTTTAATGACCTTGTATCATATGATAAATGTCCGCTCGGAGACAAATTACGGGCAATATCAACGATAGTAGAAGATAATGTTATTACGGATGATTGCGGGGGCTCCGTTACAGAGCCCCCGCAAAATCGTTTATTCGTGTTTGTAGATGCCGTGACATGGGTAGATGCCCAGTAAGACAACCTGACCATTCTGGACCTGGTCAAGACGCATCTCGCTCGCCCCCTCGACGTCACTGGGACCAAAGGTCAGCGGCGGGGTCAGGTCACCGGTGCTGAGGTTTTTAATCTGGTAAAAGCCATCTTCCAGTACTTCAACCGGCTTTAACTGGTCAGCGGGCGTCTTTAGCATGGCCAGCCGGAGCGCCTCGGTCTGGATCATGGCTTCAATGATACCGGCCAGGTACATGATGTGGGTCACCTTCTTATCGGCGCGGTATTTGGCCTGTAACTGATTGGCGAAAGCAATGCCGGGGTCGTTAGCGTGAGCCTGGTCCATCGGAGCGTAGCTACCACCGACGATGACGCCGTCACCCAGGGTACCCATGGCCGGGGCGAAGACTGCCAGGTGGCTGGGGGCGGCAAAACCGAAGGTGATCTCGTAGTCCAGATCGGGCCCCATGCCCAGCCTGACCGCTTCCTTGATGGTGGGTTGGGAACCGGGGTTGATCATCCAGCCAAGAGCCAGGTCGACTTTGTTATCCTTCAGCCAGGACAGTTGTGTAGTTGGCGGCGTGGTAGGCACCATGGGCACGAATTGCTTGCCGACGAACTCATACCCTATCTTTGTCAGGTAAGCTTCCATCTCGGGGATATCAATTGACCTGCCTGGAGCACTATCAGCGGTGAGGTAAGCCACCCTTGGTTTGGCGGTTTTACCGGCTTTTTTCCAGTTCTCCAGGAACCAATCGGCAATAGCGCCCAATTCATCGGTGTAGAGAGGGTAGTTGGTGAAGATCGTTCTCGGTGGCGAGAGAAGATAAGCGCCAGCGGCCATGCTGGTCGCGCCGATACGGTCTTCGTTGAGCAGGTTCATCAGCGCCATCGCGGTCTGTGAAGCTGATATCCTGTAAACAAGTATGCCCTTGGCTTTGAGTTCATCATAGATAGATAATGCCTTCTCAGGGCTGAGCTCATCATCCCGCCACAGCACTTCCAGTTTCACGTTGGCGGGGAATGTCTCCGTACGCCATGGTGTCATCTTCTTGTTTTCATTGACGTACTTAGCATAGTCCTGGAAGCCGGCCAGTACCGCCGCCGTGTCCTCGGCATAGGCACCGGTCAGGGAAAAGGTGCCGCCGATATAAAGTGTTACCTCTTTAGGCGGGGCAGTAGTGGTCGGGGGAGGGTTCGCGGTGGTGGTAACGGTCGCCGTAGCTGTCTTGGTGGCCGTGGCCGTGGCCGTGGCCGTGGCCGTTGTGGTTGCCTCTTTGGCGCAGGCGGGTAATATCATCAGGATCGCCAACATGACCACCACGGAAACGGTTAAAAATAATCTCAACTTGGTCATATGTATCCTCCTTCTTAAACAATAGGCTGGACCGGTTGCATTAATGTGTAATTTTTTTACTTACCCACCTCCTTTCATCTGGTTTCAAGCAATCAATCTTAGAAAGGCCACCGCCTGTAATATGATTTAATCAGTTCCCAGCGATGCACCAAGCCCCTAGGTTCAAAGATAAGGAAGATGACAATAACCAGCCCGCGCATGATAAGGCCGAGTGCGGCGGCCGCTTGGGCGGCAATGGCGGGGAAAATGGCGGCTAACATCGGCCCAAAAATGGTGACCAGTTCATCCAGCAGTTTGAGGGACACGGTACCGAGGATAGCCCCGGTGACGCTACCCATACCTCCGACGATGAGCATACCCAGGTACCATACCGAGTTCATGAAGGGGAAATTATCGGTGCTGACGAAGGCGTAATAGTGAACCAGGAGCGCACCTGATACTCCGGCGAAGACACAACCGATAAAGAAGGCTGTTAGCTTGTAAATCCACAGGTTGACACCCATAACCTCCGCAGCCAGGTCATTATCTCTGATGGCGATAAAAGCACGGCCGGTTCTGGTCCTGACGATGTTTTTCGCAACGTAGACCGCAATACAGGTAATTATCATCACTAAATAGAAGTAGCTGGCTTTGGATTTCAGCACCAGGCCGCCTATCTCCGGCCTGGGAACGGACATCCCATCGGCGCCGCCGGTGATACCGTAAAACTGGAGGATAAGCCAAATGATAATAAAATGGGCGGCTACCGTCGCCATAATCAGGTAGAAGCCCTTTATCTTCAGCGAGGGCAGCCCGAAGATGATGCCCACGATTCCCGCACCCAAGCCAGCACAGGGAAGGGCTGCCCAGAACGACCAGCCGAGCTTGGCGGTAAGGATCGCGGACACATAGCCCCCCA